>NZ_JBITPI010000010.1:0-72193 GCF_050467745.1 Paenibacillus sp. NRS-1781 | reverse complement strand
GGTCGAGGGCTTATCCTAAAGTATAGGACGCAATGGAGTTTCGGATCCAGTTTTCAGGGTGTAACACCTTGAAGGTATGTAGAGGATACATACACATAGGCGAATTTACGATGTAAATTCATGTTTGGTGGCGATAGCGGAGGGGTTCCACACGTACCCATCCCGAACACGACCGTTAAGCCCTCCAGCGCCGATGGTACTTGGACCGCAGGGTCCTGGGAGAGTAGGACGTCGCCAAGCAATAGGAAGAAGGACCATAATCCCTTGAGATTGTGGTTCTTTTTTTTGTATTGAAAAGGCAAGACCTATATACTTAACTTAATGGAAAGGTACAAATTGAGACTAACTCATATCAATTGAAGCAATTTTGAAATAAATTAGTACCAGGTGTTAGTATCAGGTGTTATAATAGGAATAAGGATTATAAAGGAGAGTGATCAGATTGTTGAATTCTAAAGCAAAGCTTACAGCTCTGGGTACTTATGTACCTGATCGGATTTTGACGAATGCTGACTTGGAGAAGCTCGTGGATACTAGTGACGAGTGGATTGTGCAACGAACGGGTATGCGTGAACGGCGGATTGCGGCTGATGATCAATATGTATCTGATTTATGTATTCAGGCCGTTACACGTATGATTAACCTCTATAACGTAAATATAAACGAAGTTGATATGATCATTGTAGCAACAAGTACACCTGATTACTACTTTCCAAGTACAGCTTCACGGATTCAGGCACATTTTAATATTCCAGATGCGGGATCCATGGATGTAAGTGCAGCATGTGCAGGGTTCACCTATGGACTTCACCTGGCAAATGGCCTTATTACAGGGGGGCTACACCGTAAGGTGTTAGTGGTGGGAGCGGAAACGTTGTCTAAAATTACAGATTATACGGACCGGACGACTTGTATCCTTTTTGGAGACGGCGCAGGGGCTGCTCTTGTTGAATATGACGAGGATAAAGGATCATTTTTGACCGCAGATATCGGAACCTATGGGCAAGGGGGAGCTCATCTCTATCGGGCAGGCTTATCTGATTATTTAGATGGGGAAAAGCTGCAAACTAATGGATTTCTTGTTCAAAATGGACGTGAGGTTTATAAATGGGCTGTTCGCTCTGTCCCAGCGGGCGTAGAACGGTTATTGGAGCAGGCTGGAATGAAGAATGAGGACCTTGACTGGTTTGTACCGCATAGCGCGAATCTGAGAATGATCGAATCCATATGTGAACGAGGGGCAATACCTTTGGAAAAGACGCTGACAAGTGTAGAATTTTATGGTAATACATCGGCGGCGTCTATTCCTTTGGCTTTACAGTGTGGTCTGGATGATGGGCGTTTACGGTATGGGCAACGGGTATTGTTATATGGGTTCGGAGGGGGCCTGACTTATGCAGGTCTGCTGTTAAAATGGAGCGTGCCTGATTTGTAAGCTTTCCTATAAAATGTAGAAGTAATAGTAATAAAATAGTAATACTATATATAATCATGGCTTTGGAGCCGTTGGCATTTGATTTATCGTAAGATGGGAGGATGGTATAATTAACAATATAAGAGAAAGGGGCGTAACATGAAGGTATTAGTATTAGCAGAAAAACCATCCGTAGCCAGAGAGATTGCACGTGTGATGGGAAGTCGTGAGAAGCATAAAAGCTATATCGAGGGGCCCAAGTATGTTGTGACGTGGGCGTTAGGTCATTTGGTTGGACTGGCAGAGCCGGAGGATTATGATTCCAAGTATGCAACCTGGAATTTGGAGGACCTGCCGATCCTTCCCAAGAGCACCAAGCTGAAGGTGCTGCGGGAAAGCAATCATCAGTTCAAGGCTGTGCAGCAGCTCCTGAAGCGGCAGGATATTGGTGAGCTTATTGTGGCAACGGATGCTGCTCGTGAAGGGGAGCTGTTGGCACGTTGGATTATACAAATGGCCAACTGGAAAAAGCCTTTCCGCCGCTTGTGGATTTCATCGCAGACGGACAAAGCGATTAAGGAAGGCTTCGCGAAGCTGTTGCCTGGACAGCAGTTTGATCGTTTGTATGAATCGGCTCGTTGTCGGGCTGAAGCAGATTGGATGATTGGACTGAATGTGACCCGCGCATTGACCTGTCGCTATAACGCTCAGCTTTCGGCGGGAAGAGTACAGACACCGACGCTGGGAATGATTATGGAACGTGAGAAGGAGATTACTCAGTTTCGTTCTCAGGAATATGATACATTGACGGCAGACTTTGGTGATTTTCAGGCAACTTGGCGTGCGGAAAATGGCGATTCACGCATGTTTGACCGTACTCAAGCCGAGGCTTTGCGCCGCAAATTGGAAGGCTTTAAGGGCACGGTTGCCAGTGTCAAAAAAAGTGAAAAGAATGAGCTACACCCGTTGGCTTATGATTTAACCGAGCTACAAAGGGATGCCAACCAGAGCTACGGCTTTTCGGCCAAGCAGACGTCTAATGTGCTTCAACGTCTGTATGAGCAGCATAAGCTGGTCACGTATCCACGTACAGACAGCCGTTATCTGACATCCGATATGGTGGATACCCTTAAGGAACGGCTCAATAGTGTGGCTGTAGGACCATATGCTTCCTTGGCACGCCCGTTACTGCGCAAGAGCTTGACGATCTCAAAGCGAATTGTGGATGACAGTAAAGTAACGGATCACCATGCGATCATCCCTACAGAGCAGACATTATTGCTTAATCAGCTAAGCCCGGAGGAACGTAAGCTGTATGATCTGATTGCACGGCGATTTATCAGTCTTTTCTATCCACCTGCTCGCTATGATGCTGTAGCGGTTGCAGTAACGGTAGAGCAGGAAACGTTTCAAGTCAAAGGCACGACGATAAAAGATAGTGGCTGGCGTGCTGTATATGACGGAAGTCTCTATGATACGGACGACGAAGCAGAGGAACGTGAGGACAATGGAAGTGGCATTATTTTACCTGAACTGAAAAAAGGGGATGCTGTCCGGGTTGGGCGTTGCCTTGTGCGTGCTGGACGAACGATGCCGCCGAAGAGGTATACGGAAGCGGCACTACTCGCTCAGATGGAGAAGCATGGTCTGGGTACTCCTGCTACTCGCGCGGATCTGATTGAGAAGCTGGTTAGCTCGGATACGATTGAACGTCAGGGAAATGTAATGCATCCAACGGGGAAAGGCAAACAATTGATTGAGCTGGCAGCTCCACAGCTAAGAACACCAGAGCTGACGGCACGTTGGGAAGCGGAGCTGGAACGAATCGCGCGTGGTCAAGGGCAACCTGGACCGTTCCTGGACTCCATTCGTGCGATGGCGAAAGAGCTGGTTTCCACTGTGAAAAATAGCAGTGCCGAATACAAGCCCCATAACGTGACGAATAGTCATTGCCCGGATTGTGGTACAAAGCTTCTGGAGAAGAAGGGCAAACAGGGCAAGTTCCTCGTATGTCCAAGTGCGGATTGCAGTTATCGCCGTTCGGGAGAAAAACGTTTGTCGAATCGTCGTTGTCCGCAGTGCCATAAAAAAATGGAAATGAAAGAGGGCAAGGCGGGGTTGTATGTAAGATGTCTGCCTTGTGGCATTACCGAGACGCTGGATAAGGACAAGCAACGGGTAAACAAACGTGAACAGCAGAAGCTGGTAAGACAATATGAAAAGCAGGAGCCTCTTGGCTCCAGCCTGGGTGATCTACTAAAAGCAGCCTTGGAACAAAAGCAGGGGAAATAACTGAAAGCTAACAGTAGACCATTACTATGGCAGCAGAATGACAAGAAGCAAGCAGCAGCAAAATGGAATCAGTCATCCATTGACTGGTATGGATTTAAGCATCCGACAGGTAAACTTAAACTTGAAGCTATATTAAGGCTGAGACAATGGGCCTCCGTATGGAGTTGTAGGTTGTCATTGTCTTGCGAAAAAGGAGCAGCAGTTACGGCATATCACCGTTACTGCTGCTCCTTTTTTTGTGAGCTGGCTCTTATTAGTATTCATTAAAGAAGGACTGAATTTCTTTAACATCATGTGTTTGAGTCAAAGCAAGCATGAGCAAAATCCGTGCTTTTTGCGGATTGAGCGAGTCAGTGGAAACAAAGTTGGACGCTGCGTCTTTCGTAGACGGAGAGACGATCCCGCTCCCTACACGGCTGGAACGTGCGATGATGACTCCTTTTTTACCTGCTGCCTCAGCACCTTCTGTAGAGGTCTTGGACAAGGAACCATTGCCGGAGCCTGCCACGACGATCCCTTTGGCACCTGCCGCTACGGCTGCATCATACAGATAGCGCCCGTTATTTTGATATTCGTATAAAATATCTACCTGAGGCAGTTGGGTCAGAATGGAAATATCGAACATAGAAGCAGTTGTATGCTTGTGTGTAGATTTGTTGTAGTAGTACACTTGATCTCCCAGAACAGCTCCCAGGTATCCCTGCTCCACAGACTTGAACGTATCGACTGCTGTCGTGTTCGTTTTGGTAATGTATCTCGCTGCACCGATACGGTCATTTAGCAGTACCAGTACGCCTTGACCTCTGGAGGCAGAAGCCCCAGCGACTTTGACAGCATTATAAAGGTTAAAAGGCCCATCGGCGCTGATTGCTGTAGCTGGACGCATGGAGCCAACGACAACCACAGGCTTATCGCTATTGACGACCAGATTGAGGAAATAAGCGGTTTCTTCCAGCGTATCTGTACCATGAGTAATAACGATTCCGTCTACATCATCTCTGGCGAGCAGTTCATTCGTACGTTTGGCGAGTTTTAAAAGGATTTCATTATTAATGTCAGGACTGCCCACGTTGACAATCTGTTCACCGCTGACGTTTGCAATGCTTTTCATTTCAGGAACGGCTTTAATCAGAGTCTCGATACCCAACGCGCCTGCTTTATAGTCGGTTGTATCGGTGTTGACGGTAGATGACCCTGCGATGGTTCCCCCAGTAGCAAGTATTTTAATGTTGGGTAGACTATTTGTTTGTGGTTTCTCAAATTTATCGGTGATGGTAGTGGCAGATGGAGGTACAGTCGTGCTGGTGGTAGCTGCTGCCGCAGCGTTAGAGGTAAAACCACCACTCCATAAGGTACTTCCGAGAATAAAGCTGGCCAGCAGGGGAATCATTGTCATTTTTTTCATGTTAGTCATATAAAACTCCTCTCCAATGTGAAAACCATAGATACGAATGATAGATTAACTGACAAAGTGCTTTGTCGAATTACGTTAATATCACGAATTATAGAGGTTGAAATTGTTTTTAGTCAATATATATGTCATATAATATGACGTATTAACTTATTTTTTATGAATGTAATCGTTTTATTGTTTGTATAGGGTGTGTAGAAAGTTGATAGGGAGTTAACTTTATGTAAGTCATACGATTACACAGGGTAAATCGAGATTGACCGGTCTTCCGGCCGTTCTACAATATACAGTATTCAATGAATTAGATGCTATCACTCGTTCTGTACGTTTTGAAAATATAGGCAGTTCAAATGTAACGCTTCGACGAGCTTTGAGCTGTAATGTGGATTTCGTGACGGTGATTATGAAATGTGTAATTGTCTGGTTCATGAGGTAGGGAGAGTCATTCCAGACGCCGAAAGCTGTACTGGTTCGTTCCTGGGAAGAATTGTGTGATATGTCGCGCACCTATCATCGCTTATATTGAACAAGACTGTCAAGAGGAGGGCTGGTCAGGGGCTTGGGGTTAAACTGTTTGTACTGGATGATGAGTGGTTGTCTGGGTAGACTGGGAGAAGAGATTACTGCGACAGGATGGAAGTGAACATCGAAATTACAATAAGCAGACACCTCAAAGGGAGCCTGCTTATTGTTTTGCATAAGCTATAGAAGGCGCTGTATCTGATGTCGCAACATCTAAAGAAAAATACTGCAATTCAAGCGGATACTATACGTGAATAGCACAGTTCTACAGTTTATGCCGGGTACCCACTGATTAAGGATTGTTGGTATGCTGTTTGGTTGGCAAGCTGGCGCTGGGAGTTCCTTTTCCTCTTTTACGGTTGCGTTCTGCCTTTTTAGCATTTTCCCGCAGCTTTTCGACGTATTCATGGGTGCTTTCCATCGTAGTCCCTCCTTTGAGAACAAAATAGATGCAGTCAAACGTTACTATATCCGCAAAAGTGGAATTCCAGTCAGGAGAAAGCGTTGTTTCTGCAAAAGGGGGAGAGTTATAATGAAAGGGGAGAGGGCTATAAAGGACTAATGGCTGAACCGGTATGGTGTGCAAAAGGAGGGGAGACATTGCAGACAGGCTTGTTGGTGTGGCTGCTGTTTATAAATGCAGTAGGCTATCTAGTAATGTCGGAAGACAAAAAGAGGGCGCGTAAGCACCGTGATCGTGTACCCGAACGGACGTTGTTTTTGCTGGCCCTGATCGGGGGAGCGTTGGGTGTGCTGATTGCAATGTACCGCAAACGCCACAAAACGCGGCATATGAGCTTCAGACTGGGTATTCCTGCGTTGTTGTTCGTTAATGCATTGCTGTACGGGTATTTTTTACGGTAAAGCTGTGGTTTAGGCTCTCGTGGGGATGTTTAATGATGAGTAAGGCGGCTATGCTAGCGTCCGGCAATGTGAATGTATGAACGCCCAAGGGAATACATATTTCAGGCTTTGTTTTAACAAACTGAATAGGAAGAGGTGCATATGTATGTTATTTTCGAAAATATTGCTTGCTTATGACGGTTCCGAGGCATCCAATAAGGCCTTGCTGAAGGCGGCTGAATTAGCCAAGGCTTCACCGTCCTCGCAGCTTGAGGTTGTAACAGCATTTGATTTTCCGCGTATTTTCATGGGGGAAGGTTTGGCTCCGATTCCAGCTTCGGTGAATAAAGAATATTACGATTTGGCGGAGCAAACCACGGATGAGGTCAAAAAACGGCTTGCCGACCAAGGCATTGACGCCAGGGTGGAGCTGATTCAGGGCTCGCCGGCTGAAGTTATTTTGGATTATGCGAATGAAAATGGCTTTGATGTGATTGTGATCGGCAGCCGTGGTTTGGGCGGTATTCGAGAATTTGTATTAGGCAGCGTCAGTCATAATGTGGTGCAGCATGCACGCATCCCTGTGCTGGTTGTGAAGTAACAGAATAGAAGAAATAAAAGCCGGATTACTGCCTCTACAGGGAGTACTGGCTTTTATTTTTTTGTGGAGCATAGAGCCGGTCTATGATGGCAGTCTGAGGCAAAGAGCCAGCTAAATGTATAGTGATCGTCCCGTCTTGCGGGTAGAAAAGGGTTTGTGTTTTGTCAAACACGAACATTCAATTGGTTGATTTTGATAATGTTCGTTTTCAAGTTGACATAGGGTGTAGGGAATTGTTAAACTATGAAGTGTATTGTCGATAAAAAAAGAACTTTAGGTTAAATTTAATAAGGTACACATGTTTGAGCTGAAACAGACCACGATTCATAGTTGTAAAGAATATCTTTAAAGGTCGAGTAGGCAAAATGATGACTCGTATAATGCCGGGGATATGGCCCGGAAGTTTCTACCTGGAAACCTTAAATTTCCGGACTACGGGAGACATACGGCTGAAGCCGCATTTGTTGCGGTGAAACAGGCTTGCTTTTGGCATGTCCTTGAGAGGCTTTGTCGTTTGTTTTTCGTAGTCCGGTGTCTTGAAAATAACGTTATTTTCGAGTGCCGGATTTTTGGCGCTTATTGATAAATAGGGAGTGAAGGACATGTCAGTGCAGGTCGCTGTCATTATGGGCAGCACATCGGACTGGGACACCATGCAGCATGCATGTGCTGTGCTGGACGAGCTTGAAATCGGATATGAGAAAAAGGTAGTCTCAGCCCATCGTACACCGGATTTGATGTTCCATTTTGCTGAGGAAGCCGCCGGGCGCGGGTTGAAGGTCATTATTGCCGGAGCGGGTGGCGCGGCGCATTTGCCGGGTATGGTAGCCGCCAAGACGGCTTTGCCAGTCATCGGTGTGCCTGTTCAGTCGAAGGCGCTGAACGGTCTGGACTCCCTGCTCTCCATTGTGCAGATGCCGGGAGGCATTCCGGTCGCTACTGTAGCAATTGGTAAAGCGGGCGCTACGAATGCAGGGCTGCTGGCAGCACAAATATTGGGTGCTTTTGATGAAAAAGTGCGCCAGCGGGTCGAGGCAAGACGCGACCGTATCCGTGACGAGGTGCTGGAAGGCAGTGACTCGCTATGAATGAGGCATGTGAACCCGCAGGCTGTGTCCGACCTCCCGGTACAACGATTGGACTTTTGGGGGGCGGACAGCTGGGAAGAATGCTGGTACTGGCTGGAGCAAAGATGGGATACCGTTTTGTGACGCTGGACCCGACACCAGATAGTCCATGCGGCCAGGTGTCGGAGCAGATTTTCGCTGCCTATGATGATGAGCATGCAGCCAGAGAGTTGGCCGGGCGATGCGACGTGATTACGTATGAGTTTGAAAATGTGGATGCGGGTGTAGCCGCGCTTTTGGAACAGGAATCAAGTGTGCCGCAGGGTAGCCGTTTATTGTACACAACACAGCATCGGCTACGGGAAAAACGCTCCATTGAAGCCGCTGGCGTTCCGGTTGCTCCGTATCGTGAAATCGGCAGCGCTGCCGATATGGTTCAAGCGGTAGCTGAGCTGGGCGTGCCATGTGTGCTCAAGACAGCCGTCGGCGGTTATGATGGTAAGGGACAGGTGGTCATTCGCCAACCTGAGGAAGCCGTAGCTGCCTACGAAGGGCTGGTTGGTAGCGGTGCGGAACTGGTGCTAGAACAGTTCATACGTTTTCGCTGCGAAATCTCGGTAATCGTCGCACGCAGCACGAACCGGGAAGCCAAAGCCTTCCCACCTGCGGAAAACATTCATGTGAACAATATTTTGCACACGTCGATTGTACCCGCGCGCGTGCCGCAATCCGTGCAGGAGGAAGCACGCAAACTGGCTGTGGCTGTGGCGGAGTCGTTAGGTGCGGTGGGGCTACTTGCTGTAGAGATGTTCGTTACCGAAGACGGACAATTGTATGTCAATGAGCTGGCACCGAGGCCACATAACTCCGGTCATTACACGATGGAGGGATGCGCAACGTCGCAATTTGAGCAGCATATACGTGCCATTTGCGGCTTACCGCTGGGAAGCACGAAGCTGCTGACTCCGGTCGTTATGGTCAATGTGCTAGGTGAGCATTTGGAGGATGTGGTTCAACGGTTCGTGCAGCCGGATGCCGAAGCTGAAAGATTGGATGTTGTGCCCAAGCTGCATTTGTATGGAAAAAGCGAAGCCAAACCAGGCCGAAAGATGGGACATATGAATCTACTGTGCCAGGATGCGGAACAAGCGCTGGAATGGATAGAACAAACCAATATTTGGGGGAATATATAGTTATGATCGAACGCTATAGCAGACCGGAAATGAGAGCCATTTGGACGGAAGAAAATAAATTTAAAGCATGGCTGGAAGTAGAATTGTGTGCCTGTGAAGCTTGGGCAGAATTGGGCGTTATTCCGAAAGAGGACACTGTGGCGCTGCGTAAGAACGCAAGCTTTGATATTGACCGGATCTATGAAATTGAACAGGAAACAAGACATGATGTCATTGCTTTTACCCGTACGGTGTCCGAAAGTCTTGGCGACGAGCGCAAATGGGTGCATTACGGCCTGACCTCTACGGATGTGGTAGATACCGCACTGGGCTACCTGTTGAAGCAGGCGAATGAAATTCTGGAGCGCGATATCTTGAATTTTATTGAAATTTTGAAGGAAAAAGCACTGGCTTACAAACACACGCCGATGATGGGCCGTACACACGGGGTACATGCAGAGCCGACAACTTTTGGTCTGAAAATGGCTTTGTGGTACGAGGAAATGAAGCGCAATTTGGAACGTTTCCGCTTTGCGGCTGACCAGGTTGAGTACGGTAAAATGTCTGGTGCAGTCGGTACGTACGCTAACATTGATCCAGCGGTAGAAGAGTTTGTATGCCGCAAGCTGGGCACCAAGCCTGCGCCAATCTCTACACAAACGCTCCAACGTGATCGTCATGCCGAATACATGGCGACATTGGCACTGGTAGCCACATCGTTGGATAAATTTGCAACCGAAGTCCGCGCCCTGCAAAAGAGTGAATTCCGTGAGGTGGAGGAAGCCTTTGCGAAGGGTCAAAAAGGATCTTCCGCGATGCCGCATAAACGCAATCCGATCGGTAGCGAAAATATTTCCGGTCTGGCGCGTGTGATTCGCGGTCATATGGTATCCGCGTATGAGAACGTAACACTGTGGCATGAGCGCGACATTTCGCATTCTTCCGTGGAACGTATTATTCTGCCGGATGCAACGATGCTGTTGAACTACATGCTGACCCGTTTTGGTAATATCGTGAAGAACCTGACGGTATTCCCTGAAAATATGAAGCGCAATATGGCGCGTACGTATGGTGTACCGTTCTCTGGCCGTATTATGACGAAGCTGATCGACAAGGGCTTTAGTCGCGAAAAAGCCTACGATACCGTGCAGCCGCGTGCTATGCAGGCATGGGAAGAGCAACGTCAATTTCGCGAAATCGTCGAGGCGACTCCGGAAATTACTGCTGTACTCAGCCCGGATGAAATCGAGGATGCGTTCAATCCGGCATGGCATCTGAAAAACGTAGATACGATCTTTAAAAAGCTGGGATTAGGGGAGTAAGTGGGAGTGTTGGTGCGTGGAGAGCGTAGAGAGGCCGCTGCGCGAACGGATCATTCTTCCGATTGCTGTTGCCCCTGGATTCCTGTGATTGTATAAGACAGGTAATGGTTGGAATCCAGGGGCAAAGGCAAGCGCTAACGCTTCTCCAGAACGATTCCGTCCGCTCCGCTGCAATCCAGCACCAACCCTTATGTGGGAGCAGAACTAGGGAAAGGTGCGGCACATAAGATGCTGCACCTCCTGCGATAGAAAAGCCGTGTTCCACTGCTTTTCTATCGCAAAACAACGTTCCTGGAAGGACTGTCGAATTTGCGCAGCAAACAGCCCGCAGTCCTTCCAGGAACGCGCAAGGCTCAAGATGCGAAGCCTTGAGCCACCCGCATAAGTGCGCAGCGTAGGCATATGCGCACAACAGGCGAAGCCTTCACGCTCGGTCGCATGCCGAGCCGAGCTACGGCCACGGGCCGAAGGGTTTGGCGGTATGTCATACGCCGAGCCATGGTACAACCGTAAGCTGCATATAAAGTTGCAGCTTAGAGCTTTCAAAGTTGATACGAAGCGAACGCTCGTAAAAACGTCGATATGCGCCAACGTAAAAGCGTTGCTGGATTAAAGCTTGTGCCAACAAGCCTTAATCCAGCGGAACGCGCTCATACCACCCCAGCTACAATAAACAGCCCCGCCCACTCACTGCGCCAAACCCTTGCGGGAGTCCCGAGGGCAGCAGCCCTGGGGGTCCTCCCCGAGGGGAGGATTTAGGAGGGGCAAGGTTCGATTTAGGAGAGGCCAAGGTTTGAGTGGCAAACTCTTTTAGAGGAGGAAGTTAGAAATGTCATTGTCTACTGCCGAGGGTCTGATCCATGCGCCGTTGCTGTACAAAGGCAAGGTGCGTGAGCTGTATGATCTCGGAGAGCATTTTCTGATTGTCGTGACGGATCGGATTTCGGCCTTTGATTATGTGCTGGAGCCACCCGTGCCGGAAAAAGGGAATGTGTTGAATAAGCTCAGTGCTTTCTGGTTTGAACAGACGAAGGACTTGTTGAAAAACCATGTCGTGCATACCGATGTGAACAAGCTCGGGCATGTGATCGACAAACAGAATAAAGAATTGCTGAAGGACCGGATCATGGTCACGCTGAAGGCTGAACGTATCGACATTGAGTGTGTGGTGCGCGGATATATTACTGGAGGCGGCTGGCGTCAGTATGAGCAGAACGGTGAGGTGAACGGCATTCCATTGCCGAAGGGGCTGCGTAAAAATGAGCGTTTTCCCAAGCCTTTATTTACACCGGCTGCGAAAAATGATGTCGGACACGACGAGGACATTTCCCTTCATCAGATGAAAGAGCTGGTCGGGGCTGAACTGACAGGCGAGCTTGAGGGAAAAAGCTTGGCATTGTACGAATTTGCGCGTGCTTTCTGCGAGAAGCGTGGAATTATTTTAGCTGATTGCAAGTTTGAGTTTGGTCTTGTTGATGGAAAGGTTATTTTGATTGACGAAATTTTCACCCCGGATGCATCCCGTTTCTGGGCACAGGAAAAGTATGAGCTGGGTGTCGAGATTGACAGTATGGACAAGGAGCCGGTACGTAGCTATTTGGCAGCATCCGGTTGGGACAAGAACAGCAAGCCCGCTCCATTGCCTGCTGAGGTCGTAGAGGAAACGACTGCAAGATATACGGATATTTGGCGGCGTCTGACAGCACAGTAAATAGTAATCATCATTCAACCAATAGGATTTATCCATTCGGAGGGGGAACTGAAGGAACATGATTAAAGCAACGGTCTATGTCACAATTAAGCAAAGCGTTTTGGACCCGCAGGGGGTTGCGGTGCAAGGCGCACTGCATTCTATGGGCTTCGGAGAAGTGGACGGCGTCAGAATTGGTAAGTATATGGAATTGAATCTGGATACAACAGACCGCGAGAGTGCAGAAAAGCGCGTCATCGAGATGTGCGAAAAGCTGTTGGCCAACACGGTCATTGAAGACTACCGCTACGAACTGGAGGGCTGATTCCATGAAATTTGCAGTTCTGGTTTTTCCGGGTTCCAACTGTGATATTGACTGCTATAAGGCGGTAGAGGACACGGTCGGTGAACCTGTCGATTATGTTTGGCATACTGCGACGGATCTGTCGCCTTATGATTGTATTCTTGTTCCAGGAGGCTTCTCCTACGGGGATTACCTGCGTTGCGGCGCGATTTCCCGATTTGCTCCGGTGATGAAGGAAGTAGCCAAAGCGGCTGCCGAGGGCAAATACATTTTGGGTATTTGCAACGGTTTTCAAATTTTGACCGAGGCCGGGCTGTTGCCGGGTGCTTTACGCCGTAATCTGTCGATGAAGTTCCGTTGCCACGATACGGTGTTGAAGGTTGCGAATAATCAAACGCCTTTTACAAAGGATTATGCTGCCGGTGAGGAGATCGTCATTCCGATTGCCCACGGCGAAGGCAACTATTACTGTGATGATGAGACGCTGGCTCGCTTGCAGGCGAATAACCAGATCGTATTTACGTATAAAGATAATCCAAACGGTTCTGTAACGGATATCGCAGGGATTTGTAATGAGCAAGGTAACGTGCTAGGCATGATGCCTCACCCGGAACGCGCGGTGGACGCATTGCTTGGAACAGATGACGGCAAACGTATGTTTACATCTATTTTGAACGCTTGGAGGGATCGTCATGGCGCAGCAAGTGTCCGCTAAGGAACCAACGGCAGAGCGGGTTGCCGAACATAAACTGTATCAGCAGATGGGTGTGTCGGACAGCGAATATGCGTTGATCTGTGAATTCATGGGGCGTCAGCCGAACTATACGGAGATAGGCGTATTCAGTGTCATGTGGTCAGAGCATTGTGCTTACAAAAACTCCAAGCCGTTGCTGCGTCGTTTTCCAACGAGTGGCCCACGAGTTCTGATGGGACCGGGTGAGGGCGCAGGGATTGTAGATATCGGTGATAATCAGGCCGTTGTATTTAAAATCGAAAGTCATAACCATCCGTCGGCTGTAGAACCTTTTCAGGGGGCAGCGACAGGGGTAGGCGGCATCATCCGTGATATTTTCTCCATGGGTGCAAGACCTGTGGCGGTGCTGAATTCTCTGCGTTTTGGCAAGCTGGAGAGCGACCGTGTGAAATATTTGTTCGAGCATGTGGTATCCGGTATTGCGGGGTACGGGAACTGTATCGGTATTCCGACGGTAGGCGGCGAGGTTGTATTCGATGAAAGCTACGAAGGCAATCCACTCGTCAATGCGATGTGTGTCGGACTGATTGATCATGATAAAATCCAGCGTGGTGTTGCTAAAGGGGTCGGTAACCCGGTGTTTTATGTGGGACCGCCGACAGGCCGTGACGGGATTCACGGAGCAACCTTCGCATCGGTTGAGCTGACTGAGGAATCCGAAGCGAATCGGACGGCGGTTCAGGTAGGCGATCCATTTATGGAGAAGCTGGTTATGGAATCATGTCTGGAGCTGATCGACAGCGGTATTGTGCTGGGTATTCAGGATATGGGCGCGGCAGGACTTACTTGCTCCAGTGCGGAAATGGCGAGTAAGGCTGGCAACGGCCTCGAGCTGTATCTGGATCAGGTACCGCAGCGCGAAGAGGGCATGTCGCCTTATGAAATGATGCTGTCTGAATCTCAGGAACGCATGCTGTTCGTTGTTGAGCCTAAGGATGAAGCACAGGCGCTTGAAATTTTCGAGCGTTGGGGTGTGATTTGTGCCAAGGTTGGTAAGGTGACGGATGACGGACGTTTGCGTTTGTTCCATCACAGTGAAGTGGTGGGTGACATGCCAGTGACGGCGCTGGTGGACGAGTGTCCGATTTACGACAAGCCTTCTGAAGTTCCTGCTTATTATGAGCAAAATGCTACCATTGACACACTGCGTTATGCCGAAGTGACGGATTTGAACGGTGCGCTGAAAAAGGTACTGTCTTCGCCAAGTGTAGCCAGCAAGAAATGGGTATATGAGCAGTATGATTACATGGTTCGCACGAGTACGGCCGTGCGTCCGGGCTCGGATGCAGCAGTAGTGACGGTGCGTGGAACCCGCAAGGGACTTGCCATGACGACAGATTGTAACGGACGATATGTATACCTTGATCCAGAGGTAGGCGGACGGATTGCGGTCAGCGAAGCAGCACGTAATATTGTATGCTCCGGCGGCGAACCGCTGGCGATTACGGACAACCTGAACTTCGGTAACCCTGAGAAACCGGATATTTTCTGGCAAATGGAAAAAGCCGTGGATGGGATGGCAGAAGCTTGCCGCGTGCTGGATACACCTGTCATCGGAGGCAACGTCAGCTTGTACAACGAAAATGCCAAAGGCTCCATCTATCCGACGCCTGTTGTGGGCATGGTAGGTCTGGTGCATGATACAGATCATATTACGACACAAGGCTTTAAGGCCGAAGGCGACGTGATTTTCCTGGTGGGAGAAACGAAGGCTGAGCTTGGAGGCAGTGAGTTCCAGGCTGTCGTACACGGTGTATCTGAGGGTCGTCCACCTGAGCTGGATTTGAACGTAGAGAAAAAGCTGCTGCATGCGGTGCTTAGCGCCATCCAAACAGGCTTGGTACAATCTGCGCATGATTTGGCAGAGGGCGGATTGGCTGTAGCGCTTGCGGAATCCGGGATTAGTGGCGGATTGGGAGCACAGGTCAACGTAGAAACAACCTTGCGTCCTGACCATGCTTTGTTTAGCGAAAGTCAGTCCCGCATTTTGTTATCTGCATCGCCGGATCAAGCGTCTGTGCTGGAAGCACATCTGCGTGGTTTAGAAGTGCCAGTTACCGTATTAGGAAAAGTTGAAGGATCACAATTGACAGTTGAGGTGAACGGACAACCCGCTTTGAACGAGGCAGTCGCCAGTTTGAAGCAAATCTGGGAGGATGTCATTCCATGTCTGATGAAATAACAGCACGGACGTTGTGGACTGGAGATTATTATAATGAAGGCTCTGGTAAAGAGGGGCTGTTTGATAAATTAAAAGAGGAATGCGGCGTGTTCGGAGTGTATAGACACTCCGATGCTGCTTCCCTTGCATATTACGGATTGCACGCACTCCAGCATCGCGGAGAAGAAAGCGCGGGCATCTGTGTGAGCAGTGGCGACGAGTTCCATTATCATCGTGGAATGGGTCTTGTAAAAGAAGTATTCAATAAAGATTTGATGGCTACGCTGACAGGTGACATGGCCATAGGGCATGTGCGCTACTCAACAAGTGGAGACAGTAAGCTGACGAATGCGCAGCCCTTGGTTTTCAAATATCGTGATGGCGATTTGGCAGTTGCAACGAACGGCAATATCGTGAATGCCTTGCAAATCCGGCATGAGCTGGAGCAGGGAGGATCTATTTTTCAAACGACAAGCGATACGGAGGTCGTTGCGCATTTGATCGCCCGTTCGTCCAAGGATTTGGTGGAAGCGGCGAAGGATGCATTGAAGCGTATTGTCGGTGGGTTTGCTTTTCTCATTATGACCAACGACAAGCTGCTTGTCGCTTCCGATCCTAACGGCTTGCGCCCGTTGACGATGGGCAGACTGGGAGATGCATATTTGTTTGCTTCCGAATCCTGTGCTTTGGAAACGATTGGAGCAGAGCTGTTGCGCGATATCGAGCCGGGTGAACTGCTGGTGCTGGATAAAAACGGACTGCACGAAGACCGTTACAGTGAAGGCAAGCACCGTAAAGCACTGTGCGCGATGGAATATATTTATTTTGCCCGTCCGGACAGTGACTTGAACGGAACCAATCTTCATGCCGCACGCAAACGGATGGGTAGCCAAATGGCGCTGGAAGCTTTTGTCGATGCCGACTTGGTTACCGGGGTACCGGATTCCAGTATTTCTGCGGCGATTGGATATGCAGAGCAGACAGGTATTCCTTATGAGCTGGGCATGATTAAAAATAAATACACCGGACGTACCTTCATCCAACCGAGTCAGGAGCTACGCGAGCAAGGTGTGAAAATGAAGCTGAGCGCCGTACGCCGTGTTGTCGAAGGTAAACGGGTGATCATGATCGACGATTCCATTGTGCGGGGCACCACATCCCGTCGAATTGTGAATATGCTACGTGATGCGGGGGCGCTAGAGGTTCATGTACGTATCACCTCGCCGCCCTTCAAAAACCCGTGCTTCTACGGCATCGACACGCCGGATCGCCGGGAACTGATTGCATCGTCCAAAACAGTTGAGGAAATACGTCAGGAGATTAACGCCGATTCACTCTATTTTATGAGCGCTGAGGGCTTGATCGCCGCAGTAGGCGGATATAACGAAGAGGATTACAAAGGCGGCTTGTGTCTGGCCTGCTTCGATAATGATTATCCCACTCAAGTGGATTTCAAAGGCGAAGAAAAGCTCGGATGTAGTTGTTAGTAGAAGGAACAAAAGAGGTACAGCAGTGCATGGTGAGTATGGGGATGGCGGTTCTGAGAGGGCCACTCCGCGAGTGGAAGGTTCTTACGATCGCTGTTGCCGCTGGATTCCTGGATTGGAACAACCCCTTACAGGGTTGGAATCCAGCGGCAAAGGCGAACGCTTTCGCTTCTCCAGAATCCTTCCATCCGCTGCGTTTCTCAGGTGTGCTTCACTTTACAGCAGGGCCTGTACCTCTTCTGTTCCCCACGGGGAAGAGGATAGGTAAGACAGTTAAAAATTCATGGCATAACTATTTCATGCCATGAGTTTTTAAAGGGGCAGGTGGCTCAAGAAGGCCACCTGTTCACTTAGCATTTAGCAGTCCAATGCGCGCTAAGCAACTAACCCGTACAGGAGGCTGGGCGGAAGCAGCCTGCCCAAAGGGCAAAGCAGTAAGCCGCTTGTTGGCGCCGCTCACTGCTTTGCCCGGCACGTCCCCGCCTTTGCGAAGCAAACAGCCCGGGATGTGCCCCGCCGCTGCGAAAGGCGGCCACGCACTAAAGCGTGTCCTTGTGGTTGACGGGAAAATCCCGCAAACCACAAGGAAAACACGCGACTCCCAGCACGAACCAATCAACAAGCAGCACCCAACTTTACACATCTGACCGACTCTTGAGGGGTCCAGGGGGAGCAGCCCCATGGAATCCTCCCTACTAGGGAGGACTTAGGAGGGTCAATCATTTGAAGGAGTGTTCATGAATGTCCGAAGCATACAAAAACGCAGGGGTAGATATCGCTGCCGGTAATGAAGCAGTAGAACGGATGAAAAAGCACGTCAAACGTACCTTCCGTCCCGAAGTGCTGACGGATTTAGGCGGATTCGGTGCGCTGTTCGGCCTGAATAAGGATAAGTACGAGGAGCCTGTACTCGTTTCCGGTACGGATGGAGTCGGCACGAAGCTAAAGCTTGCTTTCGCAATGGATCGTCATGACACCATTGGTATTGATGCGGTTGCGATGTGTGTGAACGATATTGTCGTCGGGGGCGCGGAGCCGCTCTTTTTTCTCGACTAC
This sequence comes from Paenibacillus sp. NRS-1781, assembly GCF_050467745.1. Lineage (NCBI taxonomy): Bacteria > Bacillati > Bacillota > Bacilli > Caryophanales > Paenibacillaceae > Paenibacillus > Paenibacillus sp. NRS-1781. The sequence goes on along the minus strand of NZ_JBITPI010000010.1, from coordinate 54,097 downwards.
CTCGCTTGTGACAAGGTGGTACCCGAGAAAATCGAAGCTATTGTTGCCGGGATCGCTGAGGGCTGCCATCAGTCGGGGTGTGCGCTGGTCGGCGGTGAAACCGCAGAAATGCCGGGAATGTACAGCGATGGTGAATATGATATTGCCGGATTTACGGTCGGGATTGTAGATAAAAGCAAGATCATTAACGGCAGTTCCATTGCCCCCGGCGATACGGTTATTGGGCTGGCCTCCAGCGGAGTACACAGTAATGGCTTCTCACTGGTTCGCAAGCTGTTGTTGGAACAGCAAGGATACGGTCTGCATGATGAAATCGAAGGCTTGAACGGCAAACTGGGCGATGTACTGCTGGAGCCTACGAAAATCTATGTGAAATCCGTTTTGGCATTGTTGGACAAGGTAAAGGTAAAAGGCATGGCGCATATCACGGGCGGCGGTTTTATCGAGAATATCCCTAGAGTGCTGCCGGATCACGTTAATGTGGATATAGAATACGGCGCTTGGCCGATTCTGCCGATCTTCCAGCTCATGCAGGAAAAAGGCGCAATCTCCAACAAAGACATGTTCACAACCTTTAATATGGGAATTGGAATGGTTATCGTTGTAGGCGCAGAGCATGCACAGACTGCACTGGAAGTTCTGAAAGAACAGGGCGAAGCCGCTTATGTGATCGGAAAAGTAACGGAAGGCAGTTCTATTGTGACCTTTACGGGAGCCGAGGTGTAATGAACGAGTACCGGGTTGCTGTTTTTGCATCAGGTGAAGGAACGAATTTTCAGTCATTGGTGGATGCGGCTGCACGAGGAGAGCTGGGCGGAGCAACGGTAGAACTGCTGATCTGTGACAAGCCTGCGGCTCCTGCCGTAGCCAGAGCTCAAAAAGCCGACATTGCGTGTCACACGTTTCGACCCAAGGAATATGCTTCCCGCGAAGATTATGAGCGTGAACTGGTTGCTCTGCTGGAGCAGAAATCCATTGATCTCATCGTGTTAGCAGGCTACATGCGTTTGCTATCCAGTGTTATGGTAGATGCTTATGCCGGAAAAATTATCAATATTCATCCGTCACTACTTCCTGCATTTCCAGGGAAAGATGCTGTTGGACAGGCATTGGCCTATGGGGTCAAGGTCAGTGGGGTTACCGTTCATTTTGTGGACGGGGGGATGGATACGGGAGCCATTATTGCCCAGCGTGTCGTAGAAATACACAACCATGATACAGTGGAATCCTTATCCGCAGCCATTCAATCCGTGGAACGACAGTTATATCCTGAGGTGGTTGGCAGACTGGCTCAAGGCAAAATCCAATTGGATGGCCGTAAGGTAATTTCACATCTCTAAAGATGATTGTAATTTGTCATATCCTTGTCATGTCAAGAATGCCGTACAGGCATTTTCCGATATTTCTCGGGAAATAAATTGATAAAACCGAATTTTGCAAAATCCTGAAGAGCTAAAGGAGGAGAAATGGTGAGTATTAAAAGAGCGCTCGTCAGCGTATCAGATAAACGGGGGATCGTGGAATTTTGCCGCGAGCTGTCCAAATTGGGTGTGGAGATCGTTTCGACAGGGGGAACGAGCAGCTTGTTGGCGAAGGAGGGCATTCCTGTCATCGGCATTTCAGAGGTAACAGGATTTCCTGAAATTATGGACGGACGTGTTAAAACACTCCATCCTGCGGTACACAGCGGCCTGCTGGCTGTTCGGGATAATGAGGAGCATCAGCGTCAGATGAAGGAGCTTGGACTGGATTATATTGATCTGGTCGTTGTGAATCTGTATCCTTTTGCGGAAACGATCGCCAAACCCGGTGTAACCTATGAGGACGCGATTGAAAATATTGATATCGGCGGTCCGACTATGCTCCGTTCTGCGGCGAAAAACCATGCATTCGTAAGTGTGGTAGTAGATGCTGACGATTACAGTACAGTGCTGGACGAAATACGCAAGGATGGCGATACCGAGCTGAACACTCGTAAGCGTTTGGCGGCAAAGGTTTTCCGTCATACCGCAGCATACGACGCGCTCATCTCCGATTATTTGTCGAATGTGACAGGCGAGCCATTGCCTGAGCGTTATACAGTAACCTATGAAAAAATTCAGGATTTGCGCTATGGCGAAAATCCGCATCAGCAGGCTGCATTTTACCGTCAGCCGTTGGCAGCCAAGGGTACATTGACGACAGCGAAGCAGCTTCACGGCAAGGAGCTGTCCTATAATAATATCAACGATGCTAACGCGGCCCTGCAAATTGTTAAAGAATTCAGCGAGCCAGCAGTGGTAGCTGTTAAGCATATGAATCCTTGCGGCGTGGGAATTGGCGGCAGCATTTATGAAGCGTACAGCAAGGCGTACGCGGCTGATCCAACTTCCATTTTTGGCGGCATCGTAGCGGCTAACCGGATTATTGACGGCGATACAGCGAAGAAGCTGAGCGAAATCTTTTTGGAAATTGTACAGGCACCGGGCTTTACGGAAGAAGCACTGGAGATTTTGACGAAAAAGAAAAACATCCGTTTGCTTGATCTGGGCGAGTTGCCCACCTCTGAACAGGCTGAGAGCCGTTTCGTCGTTACTTCCATTGAAGGCGGCATGGTTGTTCAGCAGAACGATATTCACGCTGTAGACCCGGACGCGCTTACCGTAGTGACAGAGCGTGCGCCATCCGAGGAAGAACTGAAACAGCTTTTGTTTAGCTGGAAAGTGGTTAAGCATGTGAAGTCCAATGCGATCGTACTGGCAGCAGACAACATGACCATTGGCGTGGGTGCGGGACAAATGAACCGTGTCGGAGCGGCTAAAATCGCTATTGAGCAGGCTGGAGACAAGGCAAAGGGTGCTGTGCTGGCATCTGACGCATTTTTCCCGATGGGCGATACGCTGGAGCTGGCAGCCCAAGCAGGCATTACGGCAATTATTCAGCCAGGCGGCTCTATCAAGGACGAAGAATCCATCAAGGTTGCTAACGAACACGGCATTGCGATGGTCTTCACAGGCGTGCGTCATTTCAAGCACTAGCTTGTATTAGCAGAGGATGCAGCAGCATTCTCTCACACGAGGGTTTAGCAAAATCTTGACACCATAACGGGAGCGGGAGGAATCACCTGAATGGATATTTTGGTTATCGGTGGGGGCGGCCGTGAGCATGCGATTGTGTGGGCACTGAAAAAAAGCCCTAAGGCCGGACAAATCTACTGCGCGCCGGGCAATGCCGGCATCGGGCAGTTGGCGGAATGCGTACCGATTCCGGTGAGTGATTTTTATGCCTTGACAGAGCTGGCGGAATCCAAAAAGGTTGGACTTGTCGTGGTTGGCCCCGATGATCCGCTGGCAGAAGGTATTGTGGATGCGTTTGAGGCGAAGGGCATTCCGGTATTCGGACCGCGTAAAAATGCAGCGGAAATTGAAGGCAGTAAAATCTTCATGAAGGATCTGCTGCACAAATACCATATCCCGACAGCAACCTATCGCAAGTTTTATACCTATGAGGAAGCACATGCCTATTTGAAGGAGCAGCCCATTCCTGTGGTCATTAAGGCGGACGGACTGGCAGCGGGTAAAGGGGTAACGGTCGCTTACTCTATGGAGGAAGCGGAAAGGGCTTTATCCGACATTATGGTAGCGAAGGTGTTCGGCGAAGCTGGGGCGCAGGTTGTAATCGAGGAGTTTCTGGACGGACAGGAAATGTCGATTCTTTCCTTTGTGGATGGCGAAACGGTTCGTCCGATGGCAGCGGCGCAAGATCATAAGCCTGTTTTTGATGGTGACAAAGGGCCGAATACCGGGGGGATGGGCACGTATTCCCCGTTACCGCACATAGCGGATTCGATTATCGAGGAAGCCATGGAGACCATCATTAAGCCGACGGCAAAAGCGATGGTGGCTGAGGGACGTCCGTTCCGGGGTGTTTTATTCGCCGGATTGATGATTTCTCCGGACGGCAAGCCGAAGACGATTGAGTTTAACGCACGCTTCGGTGATCCGGAAACGCAGGTTGTGCTGCCACGGCTAAAATCGGATCTGCTCGATATTTTCCTCGCTGCGGTGAACGGTACGCTCGATCAGGTGGAGATTGAGTGGAGGGATGAAGCGGCGGTATGTGTGGTGTTGGCTTCCGGGGGCTATCCCGGAACGTATGCCAAAGGGGTGCCGATCCACGGACTGGATCAGGCGAATGAAGCTATCGTGTTTCATGCCGGTACAGGCATCAACGAACAGGGTGAGTGGGTCACAAACGGTGGACGTGTGTTAGGCGTGGTCGGCTTGGGACGTGATATTGCCGAAGCGCGGGGCAAGGCGTATGAACAGGCGGCACATATTACCTTTGAAGGCAAGCAAAACCGTACGGATATTGCAGCAAAAGCACTGCTATAGAAGCGTTTGTACAAGATAGAGAGAACCTCAACGGAGGTTCTCTTTTTTCGTTTGACAAAAGTACACTTATCCTATAGGATTAAAAAAATAAAACTGACTGACTGATCAATCGGGAGGAGGAAATCCATGCAGCCACGGAAGGCGAAGCAGTCCAAGACTACCGCGAATGGACCATTGGTTGATCACGCGGGAGAAGAAACAGCAGAAACCAATCGCAGAACGCAGCTTCTTCACATTGCGTTGAAGCGATTCGCCGAGCAAGGGTACCATCAAACAAAGATTTCAGATATCGTGGTGGAGGCCGGAGTGGCCCAAGGCACGTTTTATTGGCATTTTAAAAGCAAAGAGGCACTGGCACTGGAGATTATCGCTACAGGCCGTGAACAACTGCTGGCAGCGATAGGGCGAGGATACCGCCGTGATGCAGGCACGCTGACTGATATGGTTAAAGCATCCGAGGCGCTGTTTGTCCGCCTGTTTGATTTTGCATTGGAGAACCGCTATTTGATGGGATTACTCCTGATCGGCAGCGGTGTGGATGAACCAGTACGACAGAGCATTCGGGAGACGAAAATCGCGATGGAACTGGCCTTTCGGCGCAATATGGAGCGAGCGATAGAGCTGAACATGCTACCAGCCGAATTGGATGTCGAATTACGGGCAGCGCTGCTCATAAGCATGATCGAAGGCGTTATTACACGCTGGCTATTCGGTTCCGAGGGAACACATGACAGCATTACGCAGGTAACGGCTAAACGATTAGCGGCAGAAGCGGCTAATTTTGAATTTTACGGACTGTTGGGCCAAAACTAGGCGGGGGTGGGAGTCCACATCGCATGAATTGGCAGTAAGAGGCGAATAATAGAGCCAAAATACACATATGTACTCAATCATTTACATCCAGACAGGAGAGAACGATTCATGAAAACACGTAAAAAAGGGTTCCTGGTAACTACACTGATGGCTTTGGCCATGTTCAGTCTGGTGCTGAGCGCTTGCGGAACGAAGCCGGAAGCTGCCAACAGCAGCAACGGAGCGGGCAGCAGCAATGAGGTGGCAGCGGGTAATAAGCTCGAAGCGATCAAGAAGGCGGGAGTGATTAAGGTTGGAATGATGGGGACGTACCAGCCTTACAATTTTTTGAACGATAAGAAGGAATTGGACGGGTTTGATGTGGATATCGCGAATGAATTGGCGAAGCGTATCGGGGTCAAAGCGGAGTTCACAGCACAAGAATTTTCGGGACTCATTCCGAGTCTGCAAAAGAAAAAATTCGATGCGGTGATTAGCCAGGTGACGATTACGCCAGACCGTCAAAAGGTCATTGATTTCACAGAGCCGTATATCACAAACAATGTAAATATTATCGTAAACAACAAAACAAACGATATTACCAAGCTGGAGGATTTTAAAGGCAAAACGATTGGTGTCGGCTTGGGAACGAATGATGAGTCCTATCTGCGTAACGAAGTGCTGCCGAAGGTCGGCGATTTTGAGATTAAAACGTATGATGATGTCATTACTTCCTTGAAGGATTTGAACTCTGGTCGCATTGACGCAACAATCAACAATCTGTATGCGCTCAAGCCCATTGTTGATAAAAATGGCTTCCAGATTAAGGCGGTAGGCGAGCCAATTAAATCCGACCAAGCGGGTGTGGCTATTAACAAGGATACTCCTGAGCTTAAAGCAGCCTTGAACAAGGCTCTGAAAGAAATGAAGGAAGACGGCACCTATAAAACGATTTTCAAAAAATGGTTCGGCGAGGAGCCGAAAGAATAACGTAAGCCTGTTACAGGCGTCTGGCTCCGGTCTTGGCTTTCATGCTGACATGGGGCCACTCGTCTGAAAGAAGGGAATATAACCGATGCTTGAATTAATGTGGGAGAACGTCCCTTTTTTATTGAAGGGCGCTTATTATACGCTGTATATCACGATTGTTTCCATGCTATTTGGCCTTATGATCGGCTTGGTGGTGGCAGTCGCCCGGTTAAAGGGAAATCGTCCGGTTCGTTGGCTGGCGCGCAGTTATGTATCTATCATTCGGGGAACGCCAGTTTTGGTGCAGATTGCGGTCATTTACTATGGACTGGATGATTACGGAATATCGTTCGGCTCGCTGACTGCTGCTTGTCTTGCACTAAGTATCAATACAGGGGCGTATTTATCGGAGACGTTTCGTGGGGCTATTTTAGCGGTGCCAAAGGGTCAAACCGAGGCGGCCTATGCAACCGGAATGTCACCGGGTCAAACGATGTGGCGCATCATTCTTCCGCAGGCCGTGCGAATTGCGATTCCGCCGATGGGCAATACATTTGTCGGTATGCTTAAGGAAACGTCGCTCGTTTCGGTGATTGGGGTAAGTGAGCTGATGCGTCAGGCACAGCTTTTACAGGCACAGTATCTGCGCTATATGCCGTTTTTGCTCGAAATTGGCATCATGTACTGGATCATGAGCATTGGGTTCTCCGCTATACTGGAGCGGGTGGAAAAGCGTCTGGCCCGAGCTTATTAAGTTGGAGATGATAGAGGATGATAACAACAAGCGGTTTGGGTAAACGCTTCGGTCAGGTGGAAGTGTTAAAAAGCATTGATTTTCAGGTGGCCGCGCGTGAAATCGTCGTGTTGCTCGGCCCGAGTGGTTCGGGTAAAAGCACCTTGCTGCGCTGCTTGAACGGTCTGGAGGAATTGTCTTCCGGCAAGTTTGAGGTGAACGGGATCGAGGTAAATGCTACGGCTCCTCTCCGTACCCGGCAAGCTGCCATTCGTAATATTCGCAGGCAGACGGGGATGGTATTTCAGCAATTCAATCTGTATCCGCACAAAACAGCAATCGGCAATGTCATTGAAGGGCTGCTGACAGTGAAAAAAATGCCGCGTGACAAGGCTATGTCCATCGGACAGCGGCTGCTGGAGCGTGTGGGTTTGTCGGACAAGCAGGATGCTCATCCTGCGCGTTTGTCCGGTGGACAGCAGCAGCGGGTAGCCATTGCGCGTGCGCTCGCGATGGACCCGGCGATTATGCTGTTCGACGAGCCGACATCAGCGCTCGATCCCGAGCTGGTCGGGGAGGTGCTGGGCGTTATGCGGGAGCTGGCCCAGGACGGGATGACGATGGTCGTCGTCACCCATGAGATGAAATTTGCCCGCGAGGTGGCGGACAAGGTTGTATTTATGGCGGACGGTGTGATTTTGGAGGAGGCAGCGCCACAGGCATTTTTCGAGGCTCCCCAGCATGAGAGAACACAGAAATTTTTACGTCAAATCAGTGAGTTTTGAAGCGAGAATAAGAATAGATCATACATTATGAAGATGGAAAGAAGGCCTTTGAACATGAAAGTATCTACAACCTGGCATGGCAAACGCGCGTTTACTTCGGAGGGACCATCCGGTTATTCTGTTGGGATGGATGCTACGGCAGCTTATGGGGGCGACGGCAAAGGCATGACACCGATGGAACTGCTGCTGGCGGGTCTGGCGGGATGTATTGGCATTGATATTACGATGATTCTGGATCGCTTCCTGTCGGACATTACCCGTATTGATATTGATGCAGAAGGTACGCGTAAGGAAGAAATGCCGAAGGGTTTTACAGCGATTGATCTGACGTTCCATGTAGATGGCGATGTTCCAGATTCTCGCGTGTGGAAAGCGATTCAGATGGGTAAGGAAAAATATTGTGCCGTATCCGATTCCTTAAAAGCGGAGATTCGCATGCACCTGATCCTAAACGGAACAGAAGTACCACATCCAGCGTAAGGGTGGAAGGTTAGTGAAGGAGAGTCAACCTGTGTTATATGCAGGGAGGCTCTCCTTTTTGAATTTATTTTCAAATATTACATGTAATGAAACTTTTTGTGCTTTGTTTTCGTTTACAATAGAAACTGGAGGTTAAAAATGGAAAAATAAACCTGTGTGCTGAGTGCATACGGGGGGAGGTATATAGTGAAACGAAAGCAGCTTGTGATCATAGCGGTGGCCTTGGCTGCGGTAATTATCGTGATTGGTGTGGCTGTGGGATTGCCATCATCGAAGCAGGACAGCATGGCTAATACCCTGGATACTGTTCGGCCCGCAACTGCCATTGCAGCTGACGCTAAGGAGGAAACGATTGAGCAGGATAGCGCCCATCGCGTGCTGCGCTTTTTAGAGGAACATCCAGAGAAAGCATCCATTACGATTCTGCGGGATGGTAAGAAGCTAGCAGGTCGTGAGGAACACCGGATGATGCCCTTGGCGAGTACAGTCAAGACGGTGATTGCGGTGGAATATGCCAAGCAGGCGGCAGCAGGCACAATCAACCCGTATGAACGGATCAAGCTGACTGCGCTGGAGCGATTCTATCTGCCGCGTCTGGATGGTGGAGCACATCCGGCATGGCTGAAGGATATGAAGGCCAAAGGACAGGTGAAGAACGGAATGGTGTCTCTACGCGAGGTTGCCAAAGGTATGATTCGATACAACTCCAATGCCAACACAGAGTATTTAATGGACAGATTGGGCTTGGAACAGATTAACCAAACGAAAACTGATCTGGGACTCCAGGATCATGATCCGATTTATCCATTTGTATCTTCCATTCTGATTCCTTACGAATGGATGAGGGAGACTCAGGAACGGGCATGGGGCGGTGCAGAAAATAGCAATTCCGCCAAAGCAGCCATTCAAGCGATGTCTGACGCAGAGTTCCGCCAACATGCCCAGATGATCCATAACAAGCTGCGCCGTGATGTTAGTGGTTCTTACAAAAAAAGTGCTGCAATTTCGACATGGTATGATCGGGAAAATGATCGAATGAGCACGGAACGTTTTATAGCTTCGACGACGGCGGATTATGCGTCCTTGATGAGTAAGCTGAATAGCCGTCAAGGCTTTTCGAAAGCCGAGCAAAAATTATGGTCTGAGGTCATGGAACAGCTGATAGATCATCCGGAAAATCAGGAATGGCTACAGCATTCTGGACAAAAGGGCGGATCTACCGAATATGTCTTCACCCTGGCCATGTATGCGACGGACAAGGAAGGACATTCGACGGAAATGGCGGTCTTCTTTAAGGATCTGGACCCGTTCACAAATGCCTCCTTGCAAAATATGATGAATGAATTTAAAGAACGGCTACTGCGTGATGAATCGTTCAGGAAGGAAATCAATCAGCGCATTGGTGTACAGGTGGAAATATAACCCCTACCCGTTGCCTTTTTGCTTGCGTTCCCGTGGCAACAAATACAGAAAATACGGTGCGCCGATGATGGCTGTCACGATGCTTGCGGGAATTTCGAGCGGAGGCTTCAGCCCCGTCCCAGCGCATCGGCGAGGGAGAACAGGAACGCCCGCACTTTTAATCTATCGAATGAATGGTCTATAATAGAAATAGTTACATAATGTGAGGAGGAAAATATCATGATTATTATTCATGCTGATATGAAAGTTTTACCAGAAAAAAGAGAGGCTTTTCTGCAACAAACCCAAGGTTTGCTCAGCGGCTCACAAGCCGAAGAAGGTAATGTACGCTACACGCTGATGCAGGATCTGAATGATCCCAACGCTTTTACCATGGTTGAAGAGTGGAAGGATGCTGCTGCTGTAGATTTCCATAACAAGTCTGCCCATTTCCAGGCATTTGTTGCCGCAGCTAAAGATTTGCTGGCCGCTCCGCTTCAAGTCAATACTTTTCAGGATGCAACCAAGCTGTAACTAGCCCGTTTTCTAAATCATAATCAGGAACAGGAGGAGATAGACATGGGGAATATTGCGGATACAACTGTACTGAATAATGGAGTTCAGATGCCCTGGCTGGGTTTTGGTACGTACAAGGCCGAAGGCAATGAGGTCTACGAAGCAGTTAAAACGGCCATCGAGGTGGGCTATCGTCACATTGATACGGCGGCGATCTACGGCAATGAGGAACTGGTTGGACAAGCTATTCGTGACAGCGGGGCGGACAGAGAAAAATTGTTCATTACTACCAAGCTGTGGAATGAAGATCAGGGCTTTGACTCAACACTGCTTGCCTTCGAGGAAAGCCGCAAGCGACTGGGTCTGGACATCATTGATCTGTATCTCATTCATTGGCCTGGCAAGGACAAGTACAAGGAAACCTGGAAGGCATTTGAACGCCTGTATGAAGAAGGAAGCGTACGCGCCATTGGAGTCAGCAACTTCCAAGTTCACCATCTTGAAAATCTCCTGAAAGACAGTAACATCATACCTGCCATCAACCAAGTGGAGCTTCACCCGCGTCTGACACAGCAAGAGCTGCATCAATACTGCCGGGAGCACCAGATTCAGCTTGAATCCTGGAGTCCACTGATGAAGGGTAAATTGACCGAGCAAGCGGATATCGTTGAGATTGCTGCAAAATACGGCAAAACCTCGTCGCAGGTTATTTTGCGCTGGCATCTGGATCGGGGTATCGTGACGATTCCCAAATCTGTAACCGCACATCGTATCCGCGAAAATGCCAATTTGTTCGATTTTGAACTGACGGCAGAGGATATTAACAGAATCAACGCACTTCATCTTGATGAGCGTGTGGGCACTCATCCCGATAAGCTGTTGTTCTAGTTATAGAATAAAAAAGAACCTTCAATTCCACGTGCATCGTGGTTTTGGAGGTTCTTTGTTTATTTATGCATTCGGATCGTCTCATACGCTTTTGTCCGTCTGGACAGAGTTACTACGTCCTGCATGCCTACTTTTGATTTAATTTGCGATAAAGGAGGAAGGAATAGAGTATGGGGGCGACGACGGATATAGCCAGTCCAGTGAGAAAAATGATCGTTCCCGCCATTCCATCGACCCATGCCGCCACCAAGCCCGAAGCACCCCCGAGCATCATCATAGGGCCGCCGAAACGGTGCGTTTTACGCCATACCTCTGGGTTGGACAAAGTCCACGGTGTGCGGATACCGAAGGTATAGTTTGGCTGTACCTGAGTCAAATAATTACCGAGCATCAGCAGCATCAGGCCTACCAACCCGCAAATTATAGTATTCATTTGCAGCAGTATGTTCAGGCTATACAGAAGCATGCCCCAACCGGCTACAGCGAGTACAACGGCAAGACCTGCACGTGTTACTTCGTAGGCTTTAGAAAATTTTTCGTAATTCGCTCGATTCGGGTCCATGTAGCGGGCTAACCGGAACAATAGCGGTATCAGGCCCATCAGCACCAGCATGACGATAGCGCCCGTTTTACCCATATATCTGTCAGCCGTATTGTCAAAGCTAAAATGGGAAGCCATCATGGCAGGCAGGCGGTCATACAGGAGCAAAGCCCCTATAGCGGGTGATAGGGAAATCAAAGTCGTCAAAACATCCGTAAAGCTCCATTTCATTCGAGATTTCATTCAGATTCCTCCGTATCCTTGATGTCATTCGCATTTTGTTTCGCAGGGGCATCGGAGTGGGCAATGCTGAACATCCAACCGATGACATCCGCGACAACCGTCGTATGCAGGGTGTAAATAATGTTTTGCCTCTGTCGCTCATCCAGCACTAGCCTAGCTTGCTTCAAGATATTCAGATGGTGGGATATGCTGGGCTTGCTGATTTGAAAATGCTCAGCCACTTCGCCTGCGCTCATGCTTTTCTTTTTCAAGAGCTGTAATATTTTACGCCGAGTCGGATCAGCTAAAGCTTTGAAGGCATCATTCAAAATTCACTTCCTCCTTTAGATATTTAGATAATATTCTAAATATATAATGCAATAGTAAAATAGAACTAGGATACATGTCAAAGGATAAATACATCATTCTAGAAAAAGTTTTAGAGTAGGTTTGCTGATTTTGTTTGTAAAAGGTCGGGAAGTTCGCTATAATTCATTTATATGTAAAATAAGATTCTTAATTTAAAACAAAATTAGAGGAGGATATAAATGAAACACATATTCCGTAAAGGAAGTAATCCGCAAGCACCGGTTATTTTGCTGTTGCACGGGACAGGTGGGAACGAACAGGATCTGATCCCTTTGGCTGGTTTGGTAGCACCGGGAGCGTCTGTGTTAGGCGTAAGGGGAAATGTGTTGGAAAATGGGATGCCGCGTTTCTTTCGCCGTTTGGCAGAGGGGGTGTTCGACATCGAGGATCTCGTATTCCGTACCAAGGAACTGAGTGAATTTGTGGATACAGCTGCGGAGCAATACGATTTTGACCGCAACAACGTTGTGGCTCTTGGCTATTCCAACGGGGCGAATATAGCGGCCAGCATGCTCTTTCACGATGCCAAGGCGCTGCGCGGAGCTATTCTGCACCATGCGATGGTGCCGCTGCGTGGACTGAATCTGCCAGACTTGAATGGTGTTCCCGTATTTCTATCTTCCGGTGAAAACGACCCGATTGTTCCGGTTGCGGAATCCCGTGAGCTGCTAACCTTGCTGGAAGGCGCAGGTGCGCAGGTAGATGCACACTGGGAACGCAACGGTCACCAATTGACCCGTACCGAGGGCGAAGCCGCAGGAAAGTGGTTTGGGGAGCATTTTGGCCCGAGTGGAGAGAAGGTATAAAGAAAGATCATTTTATATAACATAAAAGAGCCTCCATTCGAGGCTCTTTTTTGCGTAGCTTTCATAATCCCATTCAATTCATTTTCCCCCTATAATGCAACGTAGGCGCTAGTTCTGCGCTAAAAATGAATTTCTTATAAATAATGTTCTTGTAAACTAATTTGGCTTGATGTTAAATAGAAAAGAAAGCGCAATCATTTTAAGGAATTATCTTTTCATCATGCGAAGGGGGAAGGATATGCTGCTGCGAAGAAAAAGCATGGCGTTGATGCTCATGGCGGTGGTTCTGCTGGCTGGACTACTGCAAGGCTGTTCTGGCAAGGCCGACGAAAAGGATGGGCCGGGAACAGAATTGGTATTGTGGACGTTTAATGAACTGCATGAGAAGTTTTTTCTGCAAATGGCCGACCAATGGAACCAACTGCACCCTGATGAACCGATTATTTTGAAAGCGAATACATTTCCATATGATAACCACCACAGCAAGCTGTCGATTGCGTTGCAATCAGGGGTGGGGGCGCCGGATATCGCAGATATCGAGGTGAACAAGATCGGTAATTTCCTCAAAGGGATACCACAGCTGGTTCCGCTCAATCCGGTGATTGACCCGGAGCTGAAAAATATTGTGCCCTCCAGAGTACAGATTTACGGCAAAGACGGTAAGTATTACGGTATTGATTTTCATGTTGGAGCCGAAGTGATGTATTACAATAAAGAAATTTTGGATCAGGCGGGGGTAAACCCGGATTCTATCGTAACGTGGGCAGATTATGCTGCGGCGGGCAAGCAAGTACTGGCAAAGACGGGCAAGCCGATGGCGACCGTGGAAACGAATGACCTGTGGAATTACTGGCCGATGATCTCCCAGCAAAAATCGGATTTCCTGGATGATAAGGGTGAACTGACGCTGGATAACGAAACGAATATTAAAACACTTGAATTTCTCCAGCAAATGGTGAAGGACAAAATCGCCATTCCCGCGCCGGGCGGCGGACACCATATGGAGGAATACTACGGGTTTATGAACAAAGGAGGGGCCGCTTCGGTGTGGATGCCGATGTGGTATATGGGACGATTTACGGATTACATGCCTGACCTGAAAGGGAAAATCATCATCCGACCGTTGCCAGCGTGGGAAAAAGGCGGCTCTCGGTCAGCGGGGATGGGCGGAACGGGCACGGTGGTCACGAACCAATCGAAGCATCAGGATTTGGCGATGCGTTTTCTGGCTTTTGCCAAGCTTTCCAAGCAAGGGAATGTAGAAATTTGGAAGCAGCTCGGCTTTGATCCGATCCGCAGTGAAGTATGGACGATGCCGGAAGTCAAAGCGAAGAATAAGTTTACGGATTATTTCGGAACGAATATTTTCGATACGCTCATTGAGGTAAAAGAGGAAATTAATGCGGTGCATATCGGACCGAAAACGCCTGATATTGCCAGTGCAGTACGCAATAAAATACTTTATCGGACATTGCTGAATGGTGAGGATCCGGCCACGGTGCTGCATGAGCTGGCCGATGAATTGAGATAGTCCCCCAACAGGAAAGGGAGTGAGATCTATGGCAACGCCCGTTCATACGAACGCAAATGTACCGACAGGTCAGCCGCCGAAGCCTCAGCGTCCGACGAGAAGCCGATGGAGCCGCTTTATTCATTCCAGCCGCACGGCGCCATATGTGTTTGTCCTTCCGTTTCTACTGTCATTTGCACTGTTTTTTGCGTACCCGGTCATCTCGACAGTCATTATGAGCTTTCAGGAAGTGCTGCCTGGCATAACGACTTATGTCGGACTGGAAAATTATAAGGATTTGATCAATCCCACGTTTGGAAAAGCGATTCTGAACAGCGTCCTGTATACCCTGCTTACGCTGGTGGTGTTGATTCCGCTGCCACTGGTGCTGGCGGTATTGCTAAATTCTCCCAAAATGCCGGGCAGAGGTCTGTTTCGCTCGGTAATGTTTATACCTGCACTGACCTCAGTGGTGGTCGCGGGAACGATTTTCCGGCTCATGTTCGGGGAATTGGACGGTTCGCTGATGAATTCCTTGCTGGGTGTGTTCGGTCTGGAGCCGTACAAATGGCTGATGAACGCCAACACCGGATTTTTAGCGTTGATCGTATTGGCCCTGTGGAGATGGCTGGGCGTGAACATGTTGTATTACATGTCGGGACTGCAAAACATCCCCCCCGAGCTGTATGAAGCCGCACAGATTGACGGAGCCAGTCGCTTTGATTCCTTTTGGCGGATTACGATTCCGATGCTAAAACCAGTGACGATCTACGTATTTACGATTAGTATCTATGCGGGGTTGTCCATGTTTACGGAGAGCTACATGCTGTGGAACGGGAACAACTCTCCGAATGATATCGGCCTAACGATTGTCGGTTATCTGTACCGTCAAGGTCTGGAGCAAAACAGTATGGGCTTCGGAGCCGCAGTAGGCATTGTATTGCTCGTATTTACGCTGCTGCTGAACCTGGTCCAGCTCAAATTTTTCGGCTTGTTTCGGAAGGAGGACTAAGCGATGGTTCAGAAGCAAAAAGGCGCGTTATCCGCACTGCTCGTTGTTCTGTTCATCCTGTTTGCCGGGTTTGCCCTGTTTCCGCTATTTGCCGTGACGCTGGCCTCGTTCAAGCCATCGACGGAGCTGCTGCGGTACGGCTTGAATCTCAAGCTGGAGTGGAGCATCATGTCCTTGAAAAATTATGCATTCATCTTTCAGGGGACGACGGATTATTTTCAATGGTACTGGAACAGTATTGTGATAACCGTTGTGTTCACGGTGCTATGTTTGATATTGTCCGCCATGGTGGGCTATGGACTAGAGATGTATCGGTTCAAGCTGAAAAATGTGATTTTTACGCTCGTCCTGGTCGTGATGATGATACCAGTAGAAATTATTATGCTTCCACTCTATAAGCTGATGATCGGCATGAAGCTGATCAACACGGTATGGGGCGTCATTCTGCCATTTGTTGTCGCGCCGATTCCGATCTTTTTCTTCCGTCAATATTTGAGCGGGGTCCCGAAGGATTTTATGGATGCTGCACGGGTTGACGGCTGTTCGGAGTATGGCATTTTCGTGCGGATTATGATGCCTCTGATGGCGCCCGCGTTCGCAGCGATGGCTATTTTGCAGGCTATGAATAGCTGGAATAACTTCCTGTGGCCGATGATCGTACTGCGTACCAATGACATGCTGACGCTGCCGATTGGTCTGTCCAGTCTGTTGACGCCGTATGGCAACAACTATGATGTGCTGATCGCCGGGTCGGTGCTGGCTATTTTGCCAATTCTCGTCGTGTTCCTGTTCTTCCAGCGTTACTTTATTGAGGGAATGACCGCAGGCGGGGTAAAAGGATAATCGTTGCCGTAATTGATTTTCATTCTCATTTTCATGCTCTATGACCTGCACAAGCTATAGGTAAACGTGGTATGATATTTGAAAGATTTCAAATACAGACATATTCAGGCGGAGCGTGGAGAACCTATGGAACCAACAGAAACCCAGAAAACCGATCCGGCCCCGATGACGTCAACCGTCAGCATGGAGGATATTGTACGGGCGCATCATATGCTGCGTGATGTCATTGTACGTACACCTTTGCAGCGGGATGCCGTCCTGT
The DNA here is from genome assembly GCF_050467745.1 of Paenibacillus sp. NRS-1781. Lineage (NCBI taxonomy): Bacteria > Bacillati > Bacillota > Bacilli > Caryophanales > Paenibacillaceae > Paenibacillus > Paenibacillus sp. NRS-1781. Next base: position 37,595 of record NZ_JBITPI010000010.1, on the reverse strand, counting down.
CGGCCAAATATAACTGTAACGTGTATCTGAAAAGAGAGGATCTCCAGGTCGTGCGGTCCTTTAAAATCCGTGGAGCCTACAACATGATTCGCAGCCTGACTCCCGAGCAGATGGAAAAGGGCATCGTGTGTGCGAGTGCGGGGAATCATGCGCAGGGTGTGGCTTTTTCATGTAATGCGCTGGGCATTCACGGGAAAATATTCATGCCGAGCACAACACCCAATCAGAAGGTGAAGCAGGTTCGTCGCTTTGGCGGCAACAGTGTGGAGGTCATCTTGACCGGGGATACGTTCGACGATGCATACGATGAGGCCATAAAGGTGTGCAGCGAGCAGAAGATGACCTTTATCCATCCGTTTGATCAACCGAAAATTATTGCAGGTAACGGTACGATTGCGATGGAAGTGATGGAAAGTTTGGATACGCCAGCAGATTATGTGTTCGTGACCATTGGCGGTGGCGGTTTGGCGGCAGGCATAGGCACGTATTTCAAAACGGTCAGTCCATCCACCAAGGTCATTGGTGTAGAACCGCTTGGCGCGGCGTCGATGACGGAAGCCATGCGTTTGAACAAGGTGGTTACGCTGGAGCAAATAGACAAGTTCGTTGACGGAGCCGCTGTTAAGCGTGTCGGTCAGTTAACATATGACATTTGTACACGTACCCTGGACGATATTGTGAAGGTGCCGGAAGGTAAGGCGTGTACTGCGATTTTGGAATTGTATAATGAAAATGCGATTGTAGTGGAGCCTGCGGGCTCGTTGCCTGTAGCAGCATTGGATATGTATCGTGAACAGATTCAGGGCAAAACGGTTGTTTGCATCGTCAGTGGTGGCAACAACGATATTGACCGTATGCAGGAGATTAAGGAACGGTCCCTGATTTACGAAGGACTGAAGCATTATTTTATGGTAAAGTTCCCGCAAAGAGCAGGAGCGCTGCGTGAGTTTCTTCAGGATGTGCTTGGACCGGACGATGACATCACAAGGTTTGAGTATACGAAAAAGAATGACAAGGAGAACGGCCCGGCGCTGGTCGGCATTGAGCTGTTTCACAAGGAAGACTACCTTCCCTTGATTGAACGAATGAACCGCAAGGGGCTCGAATATACGGAACTGAACAAAAACGAAAATCTGTTTAACATGCTGATTTAACAAGGATGGAGCCTGCGGGCTCCTTTTTTTGTAACAGAAATTTGCAAAATTCGATTCCAGTCGCTCCAGGGTACATAACATTATGCGTAGTTTATAAATTTCATTTTATTTGAAATAAAGCGTTTACAAAACTGGAGTTAATAGGTTAATATATATGTAACTTCATAAGTATAAACACTAATGTAATCTGTGTATTACCTGATTTTCATCATAAAAATGAATTTGGAGGTGCGTAAGAATGATGAAATCCTGGAAAAAATCAGTACAGGGTAAATTGGCTCGAACGGCGTTTGCCGCCGTAACCTCGGCTGCATTATTGCTATCCGTGGTGCCGTCGGTATCGGCAGAGCATTGGGCGTTAACTGGTGATGTCGCGGTACATGATCCGTCCATCACGAAGGAAGGCAATGCATGGTATATTTTCTCCACAGGGCAGGGGATACAGGTTCAAAGGTCGGATGATGGACGTAATTTTTACAGATTACCACAAATATTTCTGTCGCCGCCATTATGGTGGAAATCGTATGTACCTAATCAAACCCCGAACGATGTCTGGGCACCGGATGCTCAAAAGTACAATGGACGAGTATGGGTTTACTACTCTATATCTACTTTCGGTTCCCGCACTTCGGCCATCGGATTGACTTCTGCAACGAGCATAGGAGCCGGAAGCTGGAGAGATGACGGACTGGTGCTGCGTACAACGCAATCTGATGATTACAATGCCATTGACCCGAATATGGTCATTGACGCTTCCGGTAACCCTTGGCTTTCCTTCGGCTCATGGAACACGGGCTTGAAAGTCACCCGTCTGGACAAAAATACGATGAAGCCTACAGGGCAGATTTATTCCATTGCGAAGCGTACCGCTGGCGGTCTGGAAGCTCCACATGTTACATACCGAGACGGTTATTATTATCTGTTTGCTTCCATTGATAACTGCTGCCAAGGTGTAAACAGTAATTACAAAATTATTTACGGTCGCTCCACCAGTATTACTGGACCGTATGTGGACAAGAGTGGTAAAAAACTGATGGATGGCGGCGGAACCGTATTGGATGCGGGGAATGACCGTTGGAAGGGACCGGGCGGTCAGTCTATTTATAACAATGGAGTGATTGCGCGTCATGCCTATGATGCGACTGATAACGGAAATCCAAAGCTGCTGATTAGTGATCTGAAATGGGACTCCGCAGGTTGGCCTACGTACTAAAAAATGTGGGCTAGATGGAGTCATCCATATAGCGATCTCACCTAGGTATAGCCAAAAACTGTTCCTCCAAAGGGGGAGCAGTTTTTGGCTTGCAATGTCATAGAAACATGCTATTATGAATCGAGTTGATAATAATTATCATTATCGCCATCGTCATGAGCGTTATGGTGGTTTCAGGTATGGAGGGAGTGCCTCGAATGCAGTTTAAAGGCAGAGCAGATAAACCTGCGGCTCGGATAGAAGGCACAGCTCCCGAAGTAGCCTTTGTAGCCCGTCCTTTACTCCGGGCGGGCCGGATTCGGCAGGCGCTGCTATTCATAGGTGCTGCTGTGTTGCTGGCCTTGGCCATGTTTGCCGCGATTTCTCTTGGAGCCAAGGACTTGACCTTAGGCACGGTATGGGCGGCAGTATTCCACTATGATCGTTCATTGATGACACATCAGATCATTCATGAGCTAAGATTACCGCGCGTGCTGGGGGCGGCTGTCATCGGAGCTGCGCTGGCGGTGGCAGGCTCTCTAATTCAGGGGATTACGCGCAACCCGCTGGGAGATACAGGTGTGTTAGGCATTAACGCAGGAGCGATGTTCGTGGTCGCTGTGAGTTTTGCCTTTTTCCCTAATCTTCCTTATGGAACGTTAATCGTACTGTCATTCCTCGGGGCACTGATGAGCACCTTGCTGGTATTTGGTCTGGGAGCTTCCGCGCCCGGGGGATTGACGCCGATGAGATTGACCGTATCTGGAGCAGTGACGGCTGCTCTGTTAGGCTCTATGACTTCGGGGATTGCGATATATTTTGATCTGAGTCAGGATTTGGCCTTTTGGTATGCGGGCGGTGTCGCCGGAATCAAATGGTCGCAGCTTGAGATTCTTGCGCCAATTTTGCTGATTGTGATCGCTTGGTCTATGGGGCTGGCACGCTCTATATCCCTGATTTCGATGGGCGATGAGGTGGCGCTGAATCTTGGATTAAATCTCAAGCGTATCCGGCTGCTGGGTCTGCTGACCGTGGTGGTACTGGCCGGATTGTCCGTGTCCGCAGCCGGGGCCATCGGCTTTGTAGGGCTGGTCATTCCGCATATTGCCCGCAAGCTGATCGGTGTGGATTATCGCCAGATCGTACCGCTGTCTGCGTTATTGGGAGCTGTGCTGCTGGTGTTGGCTGATTTGGGAGCGAGAATGGCGAATCCGCCGGAGGAGCTGGCTATTGGCATTATGGTGTCTTTTATCGGGGTGCCCTTTTTCCTCTTTCTCGCTCGTAAGGAAAGGAGGGATTTGTAGTGAGTCGCTCTTTAGGGACCAGGGATGCAAGAAGGAGAAAGGCTTGGCTCGTTTGTTTGGTGTTGGCGGGGCTCAGCTTTGTTGTCATTGTTCTGGGTCTGAATACCGGAACGATTCGCATTCCACCGCTACGCGTGCTGGATACGCTATTTGGCGGGGGAAGCGGACGTGATCATACTGTTCTGTTCGAATACCGTCTGCCGCGTATCGTTGTAACGGTACTGGCTGGGGCCGGATTAGGAGCAGCCGGAGCTGTGATGCAGGGCTTGTCGCGGAACGCACTCGCTGACCCGGGGGTGCTGGGGCTTCACGCGGGCGCTGCGTTGGGACTGGTGATGTTCGTCAGTTTCTTTCGCGATCTTGAAGGATCGGCAGCCGTGCTGATCCCCCTGTTTACTTTTGCAGGAGGTGTCGTGGCGGCGGTGCTGATCGTGCTGTTGTCCTATAACCGGAACAGAGGAATCGTGCCTGTGCGTCTGATTCTATCCGGCATCGGAGTAGCCTCGGGCCTCAGCTCTATAACGCTGTATTGGTCCTTGCGGCTCGATGAGGATACTTACGCGTTCACCGCACGCTGGTTGGCTGGCAGCGTATGGGGCCGGGACTGGATACATGCGGCGGCTTTGCTGCCGTGGATAGTTATTGTGTTGCCCTACGTTTTGTCACAGACGCGCAGCCTGAACAATCTGTCGCTGGGCGACGAGACGGCGGCTGGAATTGGTACGAGTGTGAAGCGTCAGCGGCTGTTGCTGTTGGGTGCAGCCGTGGCCCTATCCAGCGCCAGTGTGTCTATGGCTGGAGGTATTGGCTTCATTGGGCTTATTGCGCCTCATCTGGCTCGCCGTCTGGTTGGGCCAATGTATCAGCATTTGCTGCCGGTGGCCTGCTTTGTCGGAATCGTCATTTTGGTCACTGCGGATACGATTGGACGCTCTGTGTTTCAGCCGAATGCGATTCCGGCGGGTGTGGTGGTTGCTGTGGTAGGGGCTCCGTATTTTTTATTTTTGCTGTCCCGTACGAAATGACGGATGGAATAGGTACATAAACCAACAAGCTGAAGCTTTCTATATAGATCATTTTATATGGAGATTTTATGACATAGGAGGAATAGTAATGACAAATAATGGTTCCTATTATTCAGGATTCAAGCGTTCATGGGTGGGCATGGTTCTTATTTTATGTATGGTGATGCTATCCGCTTGTGGACCAGCAGCAGACAACCAAGCTGCCGATACGAAAGCGGCGGACAACGGTGAGAAAACGGTCAGCGCGGATTCGCGTATTGCCTCGATGTCCATTCATTTAACGAACAATTTGCTGGCGCTGGGCATTACTCCGGCTGGTTCGGTCATTGGCGGAGATGTGAAGGACTTTTTGCCGCATGTAAAAGATCGTCTCCAAAATACCCGCAAGCTGGGCGTTGTCACAGACCCGGATATGGAAGCTGTGCTGGAGCTGCAACCTGATCATATTTTTCTCGACAAAAAATATTCGGGAACCGATGTAGCCAAGTATGAAAAAATCGCGCCAACCGAGGTCTTTGATCTGGATGAGGGCACATGGAAGGACCAACTGAAAAAAATAGCTGTTATGGTCAAGCATGAAGCGCAGGCGGACGCTTTCCTGAAAGATTACGACGCTCAGCAGGAACGAGTTAAAAAGCTGATTCATCAAAAAATCGGCGACGGAACCGTGATGGCTGTACGTGTGACGGCGAAGGAAGTCCGCGTAATGGGCATGAAGCGCCCGGTAGGCCCGCTGTTGTATCAGGATTTGGGCCTGAAGCCAGCCAAGGGTGTGGAAAAGATCAACAAGGCATATCAGGTCGTATCCCAGGAGGTTTTGCCGGATTATGATGCCGATGCGATCTTTGTCATTATCAGTAAAGGTGCGGATGCCCAAAAGGTGTACAAGCAGCTGGAAGGAAACGCGGTATGGCAAGGACTCAAAGCAGTGAAGCAGGGTCATGTTTACATGCTGGACGGACAGCCTTGGCTGGACTATTCGGCGATGGGACACAAAATCGCGCTGGATAATGCAGAGCAGCTCTTTTCCAAATAAGCTTTAGCGTACAGCAAAGCCGTATCCCTTGATGCATCTTATTGCAGGCGGGGAATACGGCTTTTTGGCACGAACAAAAATCGGGCAGCTCCAAGTACAGATGAGGCTTGCGTCTTATGAATGTTTTTTGCGTAAAAAAATCGGCTTGAGACCGATGAAGCCGATGGCGGCAAGGATCAGATTCACCCAGGGCGAGATGCTGAACACGGGCAGTACGCGGCGCAGGGCCAGCCCGGCGACGAGAATCACCACGACTAACACGACATACAGCAAGATGGATTTGAGGTCTATGCGGGGCTTCACGGGCGTATAGTCCTGCTGTGCTTCCTCTCCTTCTTCCGGGCGGTCCATAAAATTCATCAGCGTTTCAACCAGCAAGATGGCTCCTGCGGCGATGATGATCAGAGTGGACAGGTTAACTTTTTCAAAAGGAGCAACATCTCCGCCTGTAAACGTTACAAACCATCCGATGATTGCCTGTGTCAAGAAAAACATGGACAAGGAAATCCATGCAATAAGTGTATAATTTTTGGATTTATTCATTGCTTCCTCCTGCTTTGCGGGCGTATTCCGGTCTGGCGGAACCGCCAATACGTAACAAAAACAGTATACGTGAGTAAGCTGCGGATGGCAAAAGGCTTTATCTGCGCAATGTATATTACCGCAGCATTCTCCACAAACTGGATAAAGGGTGAGCACGCGGGGCATCCTGAATGTAAATGTGGGGAGGATGTGGCATCATGAAGCTGGATAAGCAGGCGGATTATACGGTTAATAAACGGCTGGAAGCCGCTCCAGTTAGAAACAGCGTGGAGGCCATGCCTGTGAACGTGAGTCATCGGAGCGTTCAGGGAACATCCCCGACGTACCGTATTCTGAATGATGCTGAATGGGCTCAGGATACCGAGTTTGCAGGTGATCTGGGTGAAGAGAGCTACCGCAGCTTATGGCATGAGGATCAGAATAGCGGTGTCTCCTGCAGGTTGGACTGGGAGGGGCGTACGGAGACCCACGAAATGTTCAGGAACAGCTACGAATAGTCTGCGGGATGAAAGTGACTTTCCCTACCAAGTAATGTAATATGGCGCTCTCCGTTATTCGTTGCGGGGAGCGCCATTTATTCCCTTTTTCTCCGTTATAACTGACAGGTTGACAAGGAAGCAGGGCAATGATAGACTGATTTTACTATAAAACTTATTAAACTTATCGGAATTAAAGTGAATGGATATTTTGCTGAGCATCCATGTTACAATATACGTTTGACATATTCGCATTAAATCATTAATTATCAATCATTAATCATTACAAGAAGCTTCACAAGGTGGGGGTGCCCATGCAGCATACAGCTTGGTGACGGTGAAGCTTGAAACAGGGGGACAATCATGATGGAACGGCAAATTGGAATTCGCTTTGAAAATGAGGAGCTGGCCGCAACGATTCATTATCCAAGCAATCCGAATGAAGGAGACGGTCAGAGACGGGTACCGCTCGTAGTGATATGTCACGGATTTGTGGGCAATCGGATCGGGGTAGATCGGTTATTCGTGAAGACTGCTCGTGAGCTTGCGGAAGGGGGATATTTTGTCCTGCGCTTTGATTTTGCGGGTTGCGGGGAAAGCACGGGTGAATACGGTAAGCAGGGGTTGGAGTCGATGATTAATCAGACACGTACCGTGCTCGATTATGCGGTGAATTGTACAGATATCGACCCGACCAAGGTGACGCTGATTGGTCACAGTCTGGGTGGCGCGGTCGCTCTTCTCACAGCGGTACGGGACAAGAGAGTACAAAATTTGGTGCTTTGGTCTGCGGTCGGCTACCCGTTCAATGACATTGTTAAAATTACGGAGCGGAGCGTGTACGATGAGTCCGTGAAAAGCGGTCAGGCCGACTATCTGGGCTATAAGTTCACACCTTCATATTTTGAGTCGCTTGCCCAGTTCCAGCCGTTTCAGGAGGCCGTCAAGTTTAACGGCGATGTGCTCGTTATTCACGGAACCTCGGATGATATCATTCCTGTGGACTATGCATTCCTGTTCCAAAAGGTATTTTGGATGCGTCAAGAGGGACGCTGTGACAAAGAGATTATTTTTCAGGGAGACCACACCTTCTCCTCCGGTAAAGAGCGACAGCGGTTGATCGACCGGACGCTGGAATGGCTGGATGAGCAGGAGAATATTCAGCGGGATTGGCAGCACTGGATGATCTGATTTCAGGCTGCAACGGATTGTATTGGAAATTACGCCTCCACCGGAGTAAAATGGAAGAGTAACACTATACTGGCGTGTGGAGGTTGGCAGCGATGACATTACCCTCAATTTTTGTTGCGCACGGTTCACCGACACTGGCTTTAGAAAACAACGCATACACCAGCTTTCTTGCAGAGCTGGGCGCGAGCCTGCCCCGACCCAAAGGAATAGTCATCTTTTCCGCGCATTGGGATAGTGCTGATCAATGTATCGGGGCGGATGACCGGCATGCGACGTTGCACGATTTCTATGGCTTTCCTGAACAAATGTACACACTTGATTACCCTGCACCAGGCGATCCGAAGCTGTATGAGGAGATAAAGCATCTGTTCAGTCAGCATAACCTGTTCCACCAGCCGGTACGGAACCGGGGACTGGATCATGGAGCATGGGTGGTTTTGCGGCATATATATCCTGATGTGAACATCCCGGTCGTCCCGCTCTCCATTGATTCCAGACGTGCTCCGCAGGAGCAGTATGAGATTGGGCGGATGCTGGCACCGTTGCGTGAACAGGGCATATTGATCATCGGAAGCGGCGGATTGGTCCACAACTTGCGAACACTCAAGCAGACGAATGAGCCAGCAGATTGGGCGGTTCAATATGATAACTGGATCGGTCAGCAGCTTCAGGAATGGAATTTACGTCATTTGTTCCAATATGATAAAAAGGCTCCTTATGCCAAACAGGCGGTTCCCTCTTATGGGATAGAGCATTTTTCGCCGCTGTTTTACGCGATGGGGGCTGCGGATGACCAGCGCTCGGCGCAGAAGCTTTTTCAGTCCTATGTCCTGGGCTCACTGAGTCTCAATTGTTGGGTTTTCGGTCAAGAACGTGATACGTAAATGTGAAAAAAGAACGTTCGAATCTATAAACCACGGCAGCATAGCTGCACAAAAAAACAACCATTAGCCCGGAGGGTAACGGTTGTTTTTTTGGGTAGCTTAAGCTATTTTTCGAGCAGGATCTGCTGGAAAGGTATCTTTATTTTTACGGAACAGTCCACGCAGGAAGGGCAATACCCAACGATCCAAGCCAATCCGTCCAGCGTTTGCGCCAGCAACGACAAGGAAGATTTCAAACAGCAGGTAGATTGCATTGGTGCTTACTGTGCCCGAGAATAGGAACGAGAAGTTCATAACCATTGCCATCAAGGCAGCTAATGTAGTCAGTGTACCAAGAAGCAGGCCAACTCCGACCAGGAACTCACCCAGTGGGATCAGGACGTTGAACAGACCGACATTGGGTAGAGCAAAGGCTTCAAGGAACGAACCCCACCAGCCTTGTACAGCGGGGTGTTCTCCGCCTGTCTTAGCAATGGCCCCCGAGATAAATCCGCCTGCATCGAATCCGCCAGTCAGCTTCTCAAGTCCATGGGTCATCCATTCATAACCCAGATAAACCCGTACTACAGTCAGCAGCCACATCGCTACTTTATTTTCTCGCAACCAGTTGTTAAACATTCAAACCACTCCTCTTTCTTATCTCTTATAATGTTGGTTGTATTTCATTGGTTTGGGATGATCATCTCTGCTACACCCTTATTGTATTAGGTTCAGTTACAGTTATTTGTGATAAAAATCACAAAGTATGAATATTTTTTAAATTTTAATGTCTTCAGATAAGTATTCTATAGTGATGAGGAGCTTCAATCAAGACAAAAACAGGAAATAACGCTTATAATGAGAAAAATGTCTAACTGGAGGGATGAATTTGTTCGGGCCCATTTTCAATCGAAGCCAATGGTTGCGTGTGATGACCTCGGTTTTGCTATGTATGACCATGATGTCCTGTTCTGCTATGTCCAAATCGGGTGAATCAGAACCCGTGCCCCAACCCATTAAGCAACAAACACAGCCGGAAGCGCTTGAACCGTCCAAGGAAACGAATATTCCGGCATTTACAGCTCCGCTTACCGGCCTTCCGGTGGAGCAGCGTGTTCTGGAACGACCGCTTGCGATTATGATTAATAATGCTCCAGCCGCACGACCTCAGGCGGGACTTAGCGAGGCTGACATGGTATATGAAGTTCTCGCAGAAGGTGGAATTACACGTTTGGTAGCTTTTTTCCAAAGTCATGGTGGTGATGTGAAAATAGGTCCGGTCCGCAGCATCCGGCCGTATCTGATTGAGCTGGGCGAAACTTACGGGGCGTTGCCGATACACGCCGGGGGAAGTACAGATGCCTATGCGATTTTACAGCAGCAACGAAAAGAGCATCTGGATGAGATTTCGAATGGGGGAGCTTACTTCTGGAGAAGCAAGGATCGCCGTCCTCCACACAATCTGTACACAGATGTGAACAGACTTCGCCAAGGAAGCGAAAGTAAAGGCTACGCCAAGCAGACGGTGGTTCCGGTATATAACTACCTTAAATTCGGTGAAGCTTCGATCATGGGAGACGGGGAGGCAGTATCTTTGCAAATCCGCTTTTTGCTTAAAAGCTACAAGGTATCTTACATCTACGATCCGTCAGATCAGCAATATAAGCGTTTTGTGAACGAAAAGTCACATGTGGATCAAAACAATAACAAGCAGCTCTCTGCGGCCAATGTCATTGTGATGAGCACCAGGCACCAAATGCTGGATGATGTAGGTCGATTGAGCGTTGAGCTTAAAGGCGGTGGAGAGGCTATGTTGTTTCAACAAGGGAAGTTGATACACGCCGAGTGGCAGCATACGCCCGGTGATGCTATTCGTTTTATGAAAAATGGAGTTGAAATTCCATTGGTACCAGGTACATCCTATATACATGTGGTTCCGGCGGACGTTTCGCTGAACGAGCATGTAAGTGTAGAAGTAAAATGAGGAATCCATAATCCACCTTTCTAGATATAATTTGTCGCATAATGAACTTCCTTGTCGGGCAATGTATACTTAATATTATGAAATTTGCCTTTACAAACTTTACAAAAACATTGATGAGTGTGATAAGATAGCAAAGGTTGTCTAATGCAGTCGAAACAGGTTGCGGATATTTTCGTAAAGGGGTAATCGTTAATGAGATTGAAGAAAAAGGATATATTCTTCGAGACGTTGGAAAATATGGCAGATACAATCGTGCAAGCAGCCGATTACTTTGCCCAACATACTTCAAATCTTCAAGATGTGGTTCTGTTTACTAATGAAATGAAGAAGTATGAAAATAAGTGTGATGATTACACACACACGATTATTACTGAGCTGAACAAGACCTTCATTACGCCGCTGGAACGCGACGATATCATGGAACTGACAACGACCATGGATGATGTGCTGGACGGTCTGGAAGCGACGGCCTCTCGTTTTTATATGTACAACATTACGGAGCCGGACGAGTATATTGTGCAGTTCGCTGATATTTTGCGTCAGTCGGCTTATGAAATCCAGAAGGCTGTACATTTGCTTTCACAGAAGAAGCTGCTGGCCATTCGTGAATACACCATTCGCCTGAATGATTTGGAAAATCAGGGGGATGAGCTGTTGCGTATTTGCATCAAAAACCTGTTTGCAACTGTGACTGATCCCATTGAACTGATTAAACGCAAAGAATTGTATGAACGCCTAGAAACGACAACGGATTCATGCGAGGATGTTGCAAATATGCTGGAATCCATCATTATGCGTAACTCGTAAGGGAGTCCTTTTACATGGATACAAGTTTACTGGTATTGGGTATTGTTATTTTTCTTGCTCTGGCATTTGATTTTATTAACGGTTTTCATGATACGGCGAACGCTATCGCAACCTCGGTATCTACCCGTGCGTTGACGCCGCGTCGTGCGATTATTATGGCTGCGGTTATGAACTTTCTGGGAGCCATATTGTTTACAGGGGTTGCCAAGACGATTGGTGGCAGTGTGGCTGACCCTACCAAGCTTACGAACGGGATTGATATCGTCATTGCGACACTGATCGCAGCGATTATCTGGAATCTGCTCACATGGTGGTTCGGTATTCCTTCATCCTCTTCCCACGCCTTGATTGGTGCGCTGGCCGGGGCTGTGTATGTAGGTGCGGGATCAGAGAAATTGAACTGGAGTGGCTTCATCGGGATTGTTGAGGGACTTATTTTCTCCCCGCTGATTGCTTTTGTTATTGGTTATATTGTGATGATCATTTTAAAATACGTTTTTGCTCGTCGCAGTCCGCATACGGTGAATAAAGGTTTTCGCACGATGCAGGTCATTACGGCAGCGCTTCAATCGTTCACGCACGGTACGAATGACGCTCAGAAGGCAATGGGGATTATTACATTTGCACTCGTTTCAGCGGGGTATCAGGATCATCTGGAAGTGCCAATGTGGGTTAAAATTTCGGCCGCAACAGCAATGGCGCTTGGTACGTCTATTGGGGGCTGGAAGATCATCAAGACGATGGGCACCAAGATTTTTAAAATCGAGCCGATCAATGGCTTCGCCGCTGATATTTCCGGAGCTTCGGTTATTTTCACAGCCACGCTGCTTCATTTACCAGTAAGCACCACTCATGCGATAACTTCGGCTATTTTGGGTGTTGGTTCTGCGAAGCGTTTTTCCGCTGTGCGTTGGTCGTTGGCTGGTAGAATTATCATTACTTGGGTTATTACCATTCCAATTTCTGCTTTATTGTCAGGACTGATTTTCAAAATTCTTTTTTAGTTCATCATTATTTCTAGGGAATAAGTACACACTATGGGATACACAATAAGCCTCCGTCCGCTTTTTGCGGCAGGGGCTTATTGGCATTAAAGAACAAACACAGGCCCAGTAAACCTTACTCGACCAGAGAGGTTCATGAAACATTTCAAAAAATATCTGACATCAAAGTAGTCAATTTTTGATAACTCCTGTAGAATAAACAAAAAACTTTGAACCGTTCAACTGACTGGAGGAACTTATGCAAAAATCCGGAAAAATAATAGCACTCATGATTTGTCTGTTTTTTGTGGTTGCCCTGGCCGGTAATTTTGGCGTAGTGGCACATGCAGAAAACATAACAAAATATGATATCGGCACGGATACAACGTTCGCGCCTTTTGAGTTTGAAGATGTAGGCGGTAAATTTGTCGGAATCGACATGGATCTGCTGGCTGCTATTGCCAAGGATCAGAATTTTGACTATACCATCAAGCCTCTTGGCTTTAATGCGGCAGTGCAGGCCCTTGAAACGAATCAAGTGGACGGCGTTATTGCCGGGATGAGTATTACAGATGAACGTAAGCAAAAATTTGATTTTTCTGAACCGTATTTTGATTCAGGTGTCGTCATGGCGGTCCGTAAGGATAATGATACGATTAAGCGCTATGAGGACCTGAAAGGGCAGCGTGTTGCTGTCAAAACGGGAACCGAAGGCTACACGTTCGCAGAGTCCATTAAGGCCAAATATGGCTTTACGACGGTTCCGTTCGATGATTCCTCTCAAATGTACGATGAGGTTAAGACTGGAAACTCAGTTGCATGTTTTGATGATTATCCGGTGCTGGCATACGGAGTGACACAGAATAATGGACTCAAGCTTGTGACGGATAAGGAAAAAGGTGGTTCTTACGGTTTCGCTGTAAATAAAGGGAAAAACCAGGAGTTGGTGGAGAAATTTAATGCAGGGCTTGTGAATCTCCGCAACAGCGGGGAATATGACAAAATCATGTCCAAGTATCTGGGCGAATCCGGTAAAGGTGCGGCACCTGTTGAACGTGGGCGCTGGGAACTCATTTCCGCTTCCCTGCCTTCGCTGATCAAAGGAATGGGAAATACGCTGCTGTATACACTTGTATCCCTGCTGGTAGCTTTTGTGCTGGGTCTGGTGTTTGGCTTTATGAAGGTGAGTCACAATAAACTGTTCCGTGGTATTGCCACAGTTTTTGTCGATGTATTCCGTGGTATTCCGCTGATCGTACTTGCTTTCTTTATTTACTTTGGTATTCCGCAGGCACTGGATTTTAAAATGCCGCTCTTTGTCGCGGCTGTACTGACGTTGTCTCTGAATGCGGGAGCTTATGTGACGGAGATCATCCGTGGCGGTATTCAGTCCATTGATCCGGGACAAATGGAAGCTGCTCGTTCTCTTGGGTTGCCATACCGGACGGCTATGCTCAAAATCATTTTGCCGCAGGCTGTGAAAATCATGATCCCGTCGTTTATCAATCAGTTGGTTATTACGTTGAAGGATACTTCGATTTTGTCCGTTATCGGCCTGGTCGAATTGACCCAATCGGGTAAGATCATTATTGCGCGGACGTTCCAATCCTTTGATATTTGGCTGGTGGTTGCGGTGATGTATCTTATCGTCATTACAGTCCTGACCAAAATTTCCAACCGTCTTGAAGGGAGAGTTCGCCGTGGGTAAAATTATCGTCAAGAACCTGAAAAAAAGCTATGGCAGTAACGAAGTACTGAAAGGCATTGATATGCAAGTACAGGAAGGCGAGGTTGTCTGCGTCATTGGCCCCTCGGGTTCGGGGAAAAGCACGTTTTTACGTTGTGTGAACATGCTGGAGGAAATTACCGCAGGCGAGGTCATCGTGGATGACTACAACTTGAGTGACAAGAGTGTGGACATTAACAAGGTCCGTGAAAATATAGGCATGGTGTTTCAGCATTTCAACCTGTTCCCGCATATGACGGTGCTCAAGAACATTATGTTTGCGCCAACAGAATTGGGTAAACAGTCCAAGGCAGAGGCCCGGGAGACGGCCATGAAGCTGCTGGAGCGTGTGGGCTTGTCTGATAAGGCAGATGCCTTGCCAGGACAGTTGTCTGGCGGTCAAAAGCAGCGCGTGGCGATTGCACGCGCGCTGGCCATGAACCCGGATATTATGCTGTTCGACGAGCCGACCTCGGCGCTTGATCCTGAAATGGTCGGAGAAGTGCTTGGCGTCATGAATGATCTGGCCCGTGAAGGTATGACGATGATGATCGTGACGCATGAAATGGGTTTTGCACGCGAAGTAAGCGACCGTGTCGTGTTCATGGATGGAGGCTACATCGTCGAGGAAGGAACGCCACAAGAGGTATTCGGTAATCCGCGAAATGAGCGGACGATTAGTTTCTTGGAAAAGGTGTTGTAAGTGTGGCAGGGTTTGCGTTGAATGTGTGAGTGTGCTTGTTGTGAGACGCTCCGTGGTCCATTTGATCTTTCGATCGCTGACGCTTCTTCAGATTCAAATGTACCGCTTCGCTACTACTCGCTGAATCGACTCCTTTTTTCGCAATAGCCTGCCCTACTCTTTTGGGGTGGAGCAGGAGAGGGAACTGGCGCAGCGCTGTGCTCTGCGCTGGGAAGCACCATCCGACCGTGGAGTGGCACTTCGTGGACGTTAGGTAGTTGTTCTTTTATGATATTTATTTTCATAAGTGGAGGGCTTACTTTGAAGATAAGGACTGCTCATCGCGAGGATATTCCGGCTTTGGCATATTTAATGGAGGAATTGGGTTATTCTACATCTATAGAGGAAATGAAACAGAGATATGAGCGTATCGCTTCTAATCCTAACTATCATACCCTGGTTGCTGAAATGGAAGGGGAAGTGGTGGGGATGGTGGGGCTACACTATGATGTTTTTTATGAAAGAAATGAAGATTATGCGCGTATCGTTGTTTTTGTGATGGATTCGAAACATCGTAATAAAGGCATCGGCAAGGCGCTAAATCAGGAGGCGGAAGCTTGGGCCAAAGAGAATGGTTTGGTTGCCATTGCTTTGAACAGCGGTAATCGGAGTGAGCGACAGGATGCGCATCAATTTTATCGACGGTTAGGCTATGAAGCGACAAGCACAGGCTTTGTGAAATTAATTGAAGCATAGTTGTCATTATAAGTTGAGGATTTTGTGAAATCCTGAAGTTAGCTCCTTAACAGATAGAGAGATGGAACATATCGTTTGAGTTGGATTTATATTCATAAGGATATTTTGGGGATGGTGATGGCCCGGAGATATCCTTTTCTTTATTTGGCTGTATGAAGCATGAATATGAGGCTTGAGATTTGTATAACGCTGAATAGCTTATATACAATATATATAGAATTAATGACAGTAGTGCTAGGCGAGGGGGACGTACGGTGATACGTACATTGGTTATAGGCCATGATCATCAGGTGACGGTGGGGCTGCCACTGGAGCAGATCGTCATGGAGGATTATATATGGATGTGGGTGGATTTTAGCGAGCCTACCGATCATGAATCAGAGCTTCTGACGAGTTATTTCCATTTTCATCCGTTGGCTGTGGAGGATTGTTTGCATGTTCTGCAACGTCCGAAACTGGACTATTATGAGGATGTGCAGTTTCTGGTGGTACATGCGCTGGATGTAGATACATTGGATGCGGAAGAAGTGGATATGTTCATTAGCAGCCGTTACTTGGTGACGTACCATCATCATGAACTGGAGGAGCTGGATCAGGCTTGGGAACGGATTGTCCAGCATGCCAATGAACGCAAAATTTGGTCGCGTGGGCCGCTGGCTGCGGCTTATACGGTGGTGGACAAGCTGGTGGATAACTATTTCCCGAGTTTGTTCATGATTGAGGATGAGCTGGCAGAGCTGGAGAGCCTGGGCGGGCGTGAATCAGTGGAGGACTTGATGAAGCAGGTATTTGCTCTGCGAGGCAGGCTACTCAAGCTGCGCCGTACAATTGTGCCGATGCGGGATTTGATGTACAGGGTCCTTAATTCGCAGCATGTGCAGGGTAAAGGAGAGCATATGGCCTATTTTACAGATATTTATGACCATCTGCTGAAGCTGACCGACATGCTGGAGGCCGACCGCGAGATGACAGCCGACCTGAGAGACAGTTATATTTCGCTAAATTCCAACCGTATGAATTCAATCATGAAGACGCTGACCGTCATTACGACTGTTTTTATGCCCCTGACGCTGATTGCGGGGATCTATGGTATGAATTTTTCGTATATGCCCGAGCTGGGCTGGAAATATGGTTATTTTGGAGTGCTGTTCTTTATGTTCATATTAAGTGCAGCGATGGTAATCTGGTTTATGCGTCGGGGCTGGTTTAAATAAAATTGCCTACTTCCTCTTGCGCTTGCTCGGACGTCTGCGCGGGGTCGTGGTGCTTTTGCGCTGTGTCTTTTTTCGGCGTGTGCGAGGTGGTGTGTATTCATCCAATTCCTTGGTGAGTTCCTTTGCAGAATTTTTGCTCGCCGATTTACCCAATCCTGGGAGTGAGCCCATAATCAGCTTCGCCATTGGCGCAAACTGCTGCACGCTGGACATGACCTTTTGTACCTTGCCGAAAGTAGCGACAATCCCGTCAATGCCGCCCATACGGTCAATGAAGCCTTTAATTTCGTTGAGATTGCTAAGGCTGCCAAGACTGCTAAGACCGCCGAGCAGTCCTCCTTTGGCTGGGACCGGATCAGATGTGACCACGGCGGCAGATTCTGTAATATTTGATGGTGCCTCGTAAGGCACGATTCCGGAGGAATCGACTTGCGGAACATCGCTGTACGTGTCGAGTCCCGGATATGAAGAGGAATTATACGGATCGGAAAGGGAACGCTGTGGCGGCCTCCGATGATAGTAGTTTCCAGGCATGAGATCACATTCCTTTGTTGGTTGATACTCTAATGTATGTTACAAACGCACAGTGGGTTTAGGCGCGTGTCCCGAAA
This sequence comes from Paenibacillus sp. NRS-1781, assembly GCF_050467745.1. NCBI lineage: Bacteria > Bacillati > Bacillota > Bacilli > Caryophanales > Paenibacillaceae > Paenibacillus > Paenibacillus sp. NRS-1781. The sequence goes on along the minus strand of NZ_JBITPI010000010.1, from coordinate 20,048 downwards.
TTAGGTATAAAAGCGGATTTGGGCTATAGCACAGTACGATCCTGCTAAAAAAATAATGCTGTTCTGTGATGCGTGAAATCGTTAACGCTTGAAAAACCAACTATTCCTCGGGTACAATGGGGATAGATCGTAACCTTGGGAGATGATAATCCATGCAGCTCAAAAAGCTTAATGATAAAAGTATTGATCAATTGTTCGAAGCCATCCTAACTCTAAAAAATTTGGAAGAGTGCTATGTATTCTTCGATGATTTGTGCACGATTAATGAAATTCAGTCGCTCTCTCAACGTTTGGAAGTTGCCCGTATGCTGGGTAAAGGTAGTACGTATAACCAGATTGAAGCAGAGACGGGTGCCAGCACAGCTACGATTTCACGTGTTAAGCGTTGCTTGAACTACGGTAATGACGGGTATAAATTGACACTTGAGCGTCTGGGGCGCTAATGCGAAGCCCTGGGGTACTGGTCATTAGCCATGGCTCAAGGGAGTCGTATTGGGTGGAACAGGTGGATCAGGCTGCCGCAAAGCTTCATTTGCCGAAGGACATGCCGTTAGAGGTTTCATTTTTGGAAACGGTTAAAGGCAGATTGATCCAGAATGGAATTGATCGTTTGGAAGCTCTAGGTGTGACAGATTTGCTGGTTGTGCCCTTATTTATGTCGTCAGGCAGCACGCATGTAGATGAGATCAGTTATGCGCTGGGAGTCAAGGTTGCGCCAGACAAAGAAACGGATTTTAAGCCTTTTCGAATCAAGGCGTGTGTGCATTTTGGCAGTCCGGTGGATGACGGAGAAGATGTGGCTCACATGGTGTGGGACAAGGTTAGCCCATTGTCGGTCAATCCTGCGAGAGAGACTATTTTGCTCGTGGGACATGGCAGTGTGCATGATGGCTTTTTTCAGCGCTGGGAGCGAGGGATTTCTTCGTTAGCCCGTAGGGTGCAAAGGGTGAGTAGTATCGCTACGGACTACGCCTTGCTGAATCCTGAGAGTGTATATGATAAGGCAGCGTACTGGAAGCGAGAGCGGGGTCATGATGTTATAGTGGCGCCGCTTTTTGTAAGCTCGGGATATTTTACAAGTCATATCATTCCTGGACGATTACAGGGGCTTGAATACCGTTATTCGGGAGATCCTCTGCTGCCGCATCCCCTGCTTACAAGCTGGATGAACGGGCAAATTCATGAACTGCTGCAAAGAATGCAGCAGCAGGATTGAGCAACAGGGCGCTTGATTCAGCTACAGCTTTATCATAGCCTGAAATTTCCGTATTTAGGTAAGCGTAGGCTTCTTTTATTGTAAAAGAGATCTTTTTCCAGTATGATGATATTTTGTATAGAGTGAATGTGATGAATGAGAATATAAACCTAAATATCATTAAATATACGGGTGGCGTAACGGGAATGAAAAGTGCTAGATTAATCTATAATCCGACCTCCGGACGCGAGGAAATGAAGCGTCGCCTTGCGGACATTTTGCAGCGTCTGGATGAAGGCGGTATTGAAGCCTCTTGCCATGCAACTACGGGAGAAGGGGATGCAACTCGTGAGACGATGGATGCCATTGAGCGCGGGTATGATATGATCATTGCCGCAGGTGGGGATGGTACATTGTACGAAGTGATTAACGGAATGGCTGAAAGGGAAAACCGTCCGCCCTTGGGCGTATTCCCGTTAGGTACGACGAATGATTTTGCCAGAGCCTTGGGCATTCCCAAGCAATGGGAGGACTATTGCGATCTGGTCATTCGTCAAAATGCGAAGCCGCTGGATATCGGAAAAGCTAATGACCGCTATTTTATTAACATCGCGGGTGGAGGGACTTTAACCGAGCTTACGTATGAAGTTCCCAGTAAGCTGAAAACGATGATTGGACAGTTGGCTTATTATTTTAAGGGTGTGGAGAAAATGGTCAGCCTTGCCCCGCAAGAACTGATTATCAAGGCATCGGGTCAGGAAGTGATACACGACGAGTTCATGCTTTTCCTGATTGCTAATACGAATTCGGTGGGCGGATTTGAAAAGCTGGCGCCCGGTGCGACCATTGATGATGGGCTGCTCGACGTGATCGCTGTGCGCAAATGTAATCTGGCGGAAATGATTCGGCTCGTGACACTCGCGCTGCGTGGTGAGCACTTGCAGGACAAGAAAATCGTATATTTTAAAACGGATTACATGGAAGTCACCTCGCCCGGCTATGTTCAACTTAATCTGGATGGCGAACTGGGTGGAACCCTGCCAGCAACCTTCCGCAATTTACCGCATCATTTGAATGTTTTTCGGTAAGGAAAGACGATGCAGTATAGTATATGAAATGTAGAGCTGGAAGTTATTTTTCGCTGTGACGATATCGGTTCTTGCCGTTCTCCGTGGGGAGTAACGGCATTTTCGAGTTCACGGTACTGGCGTTAATGAGTGGAGTAATGGCCGCGTGATATATATGAGGCTGTATGCCGATCATGAGCATCAGCAGGTTTGAAAAGATTATCAGAAAGAAGTGACATCTAAAATGACGAGTAGCCGTAGCGGACGTGGAAAAAGCCGCCGGAATGAAGCAGCTCCCAATCAAGGGAAGCCGCAGAAAAAGACCATGCCGATGAACAGTGAAAGAGGACAGGGACAGCTTCGAGCTGGGACCGGAAATGGAAACAGAAGTGTGAGTGGAAGTGCGCAGGAAAGGGAACGGAAGACATCGGAAAAGGGACGTGGATCGCATCGCGCTTCCCGTGGTGGACGAAGTCAGGATGCATCCAATCGTAACCGAGTTAGTGCAGAGCAGCGTACCGATCTGCCAGTGCAAAAAAACGATGAAGCCGTGATGGACATCATCGGCATGAACCATGACGGCGAAGGCGTGGGGCGTGTTGAGGGCTTTACACTGTTCGTCCCAGGCGCGTTGCCGGGTGAAAAGGTACGGATAAAGGTGCTGAAAACGAAAAAGCAGTACGGCTATGCCAAGCTGCTGGATATCGTTCAGGCAAGCCCCGACCGGATTGCAGCTCCCTGCGCCATCTACGATCAGTGCGGCGGCTGTCAGATTCAGCATATGAGCTACGAAGCGCAGCTGGGTTGGAAACGGCAGCATGTCGTGGACGTGCTGGAGCGTATCGGGAAGCTGGAGGTGGAGGGAAATGAAGGTTCCATCGCAGGTGAACAAGCTACGGTGAAGGTACTTCCTACGCTGGGCATGAACGATCCGTGGCGGTACCGCAACAAGGCCCAGGTGCCGATCGGCGTCACCGAAGGCGGGCTTGTCGGCGGCTTCTACGCACGTGGCAGTCATCGTATTGTGGATATGGACACCTGTCTCATTCAGGACGAGCGTAACGACGAAGTCGTTGTACGTGTCAAAGAGATTGGACGGACGCTGGGCATCAGCGCATATAATGAAGAAGCTGGACGCGGACTGCTGCGTCACGTCGTCGTTAAGACTGCTTTTCGTACAGGTGAAATGATGCTGGTGCTCGTTACGAATGGACGAGATATCCCACACGCAGATGCCTGGATCGGCAGTATTCGTGAGCATATCCCACTCGTGGCAAGCATTTGCCAGAACGTGAATACCAAGCGAACGAATGTTATTTTTGGCGACGAAACCCGTGTACTATGGGGCCGTGACGTGATCTATGATTACATCGGAAACGTCCAATTCGCTATTTCCGCGAGATCCTTTTATCAAGTGAACCCTGTTCAAACCGAAGTGCTGTATAGCAAAACCGTCGAATATGCCGGACTCACGGGCAAAGAAACGGTGATCGACGCGTACTGCGGCATTGGCACCATTTCCTTGTTCCTCGCTCAACATGCGGATCAGGTATACGGAGTGGAGATCGTCAAAGAAGCTATTGAGGATGCACGGAGTAATGCGCTGTTGAACAATATGCGCAATGTGAAGTTTGAGGTAGGCGCGTCCGAAGACGTCATCCCCGCATGGAAAGAGCAAGGCATCACAGCCGACGTCATCGTCGTCGATCCACCCCGCAAGGGCTGCGATCCTCGCCTGCTCGAAACAATTCTGGAGATGAAGCCAGAGCGCGTGGTCTATGTATCCTGCAATCCGAGTACGCTGGCACGGGATTTAAGGATACTGGAGGATGGCGGGTATAGAACGGTGGAGGTTCAGCCCGTGGACATGTTTCCCCATACGGTGCATGTGGAGTGTGTGGTAGTAATATATTGATATAAGAAGCATTGATGTACGAGGGTTTAAGAGCAACTTGGATATGTTCTCGCATTCAAAAAAATGCTTTAGGGTTGAGTGCGGGGACATATATTATTTACATATATAAGGCATGTGGAGTGCTCAGTGTTACTAAAATGGAAGGGTGCCGAGTAGTATTCGCACCCTTTTTTCTATGCTCCAATAAACGATGGAGCAGCGAAATTGTAATGTATTTGCTTAATGCTTCCATCAACACCGATCTCAACTGTATGAATAAGTGATTGAATGATCGGCTTCAGAATTCGTTCATCATCGGTATCCAAATTGGTGATTTTCTTAATCTGTTGACGGAATTCATGTAACAATTGCTCAGTATCTTTCTCAGTCTCGATTTCGCTATCCAATTCAGCTTGCCGCATTTGCAATGTCTGCTGTTCTCCAATCAATTGTTCGTTTTTTTCTTGAAATTGATTGATCGTTATTGCCTGACGCGAATAAAGTTGAAAGAGGCTGTCGAACTCGGAAGATAGCTGTTTTAAACGCTTAGTGACCTTCTGGTGCTCTTTCGTGAAAGAAGGTGTGTTCCTATCTAATTCGCCACAGGCCGCCTTGTAGAGGCTCTCAGGCCTTGTGTGATCTGTTATCAGCGCCTTAAGTTCTGCCTTAACAGTCTCAAAAGGTTAGGGGCATCAATAAGGTGAGAGGTACAGTATTGTTTCCCATTTTTCACATACTTACCGCATACGTAGGCCCCGCCCTTACCCCGATCTTTCCGATACATCATGCCTTTTCCACAATCAGCACAGACTGCGATATGTGCGAACAAGCTCTCCTGACCATTTGAATTTCTAATGCCTTTAGTTCTCATCTTCTCAAGAGCTGCCAAATGTTCGTCGTGGTTGATCAGAGCAACATGCGTATTAAGGTTTACGATCTGTTTATCCTGAGGTACCTTTCTCCTCTTCTTTGAAATGAAGTCTATCGTTTCGTCCCAGTGTTGGACTAAGTTTCCGGTATAAACGATATTCTCCAATATGACCCGTATAGAGCTGTCATGCCATAGTGTTCCGGCATTTTTCGCCCCTGAGACGGTTCGGGGAGTAGGCACTCTTCTGCGATTCATTTCGTTCTTAATCCGGCACCATCCCCATCCTTCATAGAGATAGAGATTGAAGATTTCACGGACGATTGGCGCGTAAGTTCTATCAAAACCTCATGCCGAAGAAATTTTTCTAAAAGGTTGTTGTGCAACAAAGAATTAATACTGTAATCAATCCCACAATCACCCCCGCGAGGCATTCGCCTCGCAAGTTGGGTTGTAGTGATTCTATTCGTAGAGATTACTTATAGAGATTAGTCTTCAAAAAATGAAGTTCCATAATTCAATATTTGAATACCAGTAACAAAAAACTAAAAACAGGGATTCAAATTTTGAATTGATTCTGAAAATCAGAACACAAAAAATCAGAAAGCAAAATCTAAAAAAAATGACCCACTACGAACCAAAAAGGTTAGTAGGAAAAGGAGAATAATAAATGAGCAGACTAACTGATCAAGAATTTTCACAAGTACAGCATTATTTTGTGAATAAAGGAACCTCGCAATCTCTTGTTGCTATAGACCGATGTATATTTCTTTCCATTGGTGCAAAACAGCTCTACAGAAATTTATGCCAATATGCATATGGGAATAAAAAAACTTGCTACCCAGGGCAAGCCCTTCTCATGCTAGAATTGGGCATAAGTTCCGCAACCCTTGATAAATATCTAGACGAATTACGGGAGGTGGGCTTGATTACAACAAGTAGATATTCAAAGGGAACACTACTATACAAACTGGAAAACGTATGGGAACCGTTTTGTCTCCATCATTCGGAGTGGATATGGATGATGATTGAGCTTATCCGAAGCGATCCAGATTCCTATAGTAGAGTCTCTAATACGCAAATTAAAAAAATTGTATATGAGTACAAACGATCGGAGTTGTACAATGATTCCTTTGATTATTGTAATGAAAACATGGGCGAATATGTTCAACGTATTTGTGACTGGTTTAGTGAAAGGTTAGGTATGAGAATAAATAGTACATTCAATGACTGGAAAGTAATCATGTGTCTTGGGCCAGAAATCATGGTACCCAACGGTAACCACATCTTACACAAGTATTGACTTGCTTGTTTCTTCCCAAAAAGCCTCCTAATAAACCAGTCCCACCTAAAGGGATTCCACCTGCTACTGCCTTCCCCAGGCTGAAACCTTTTGTTCCTGCTGAGATTTGACAAGATTGGCATTTCGGACATCGAACCTCGGCAGATGAGGGAGGTGGAGAATCAAAATACTGCCGGGGTTGGCTTTGGACATAGTTTGCATACTCACGATTGCTCCTGGCTATACCTTCTCGTTTTAATCTTCGATTACGTTCTTGTATAGTCTCTATGTTATCCCCTTGGTGGTAAATGATAATGTGCTACTTAGCTTAGCCGTCTGTGACAGAAATTCGGTATTAAACGATACTATGTTTCAATTAGAGGGATCAATCAATTTACTGTTACTGTTACTGTTACTGTTACTGTTATGGTTATGGTGATCAGAGAATGCTTGGATCGCCCTCATCCATTCCACCTCCTCCATATTCCATAGATCGGAGACTAAATTGCCCGCTCCTTTATAGTGGATAAGGATGTTTTGAACTAATTGTCCAAATCTCAAATCCGGCATGGTGCTCCAGCAAGTTTTCAAGGTATCCACCATAGGTTGAAGCCTATTGTTTCTAGAAAGTATCTGTTTCTGTCCTCAAAGTTATATTGAGGTGGTACTGATGAGTGAATTAAAAAATCTATTGGGTGATAGAATTAGAAATTTTAGGAAAGGGCGGGGATACAGTCAAGAAGAGCTGGCTAATCTCGCTGGTCTCCATAGCGTATATATCGGACAACTAGAACGTGGAGAGAAGAGTCCAACGATAGAAAGTCTGGAAGGGATTGTAGATGCGTTAGGAATCAGTTTTGAGGATTTATTTCGACATATTAAGCCAAACCCTGATAGTGAGGAGAGCGTTGTAATATCTGAGATTATTACCAAAGTTCAAAGTAGGAACCTGGAGGAACAACGAGGCATAAGTAAAATGATTGACTTCCTATTAGAGTGGAAAGAATCAAAGTAAGTGGAGAGCTGCATTATTAAGGACGGTACCTGGACAACAGGTAACCGTCCTATTTCGTGTTTTGCATAAATATCGTCTTCCTTGCTGAATTTTTACTAAGGTTCGTTGCCTCATTGGACGTGAAAGTATGGTGTAAGGTGCGTGTTGCTTAGGTGAATTTAATGTATAAATATGCAACAATCTATGCCTAAACATAGGAAATGACAGGGTGAATATCGTAATTACTAGCAACTATGCTTGATTAGCTAACTATCTTGGAATTTAGACTTTCTAGAGAGCTTATATTTATGAAAATTTTTAAGATTTATTAACGGGTAAACGAAAAGATATATTATCGCATTTCCTCCTAGGGTAGACTCTGGTAAAACAGAGAAATTTGCGTGTTTATTACGCCGCCACGCTTCATATCTTGTTCGAAATGACTGATAGGTCAAGGTTGTTTGTAGGCTACTGGCGATGCCTCTAAATGAATCTCTCCGGCTCCATACAGACGATACTATGAAGTTGTAGCTATGGCGATCCACGCATTTCGTTGATATACTGAAGTGGCATCCGTCATATCCTCTTGTTGTTTGGTGGGACCTGCAACAATACAGGATTTTCAGGTGCTTTTCCAGTTTAGATTGCTTGATTTCGTCAAACGCTAATTTTAGTATTGAGCTGACTTTTCGTAGCAGATAAATTTGACGATATATGTTTGGTGCTTGATGTTGTTTTAGGTGATATTACTGAGCTGAAAAAATAAACAAAATCAATGGAGGATACAAAGTGATTACATCAGAAGAAATTAAACGTAAATTATGGGACGGGGCAACTGAACTGCGTGGTTCAATGGATGCCAGCCGTTACAAAGATTATATGCTTGGGTTGATGTTCTACAAGTTTTTGAGTGATAAAACTTTAGAGACATTCAAAGTAACCAGCGGTTTAGGGCAAATGACTGAATCTGAATTGGTTGAGGAATACACAAGGGCTAAAGCAGAATACGGCGAACAATTGGATAAAATGCTTCAGAATGTGCTCGGGTATTATGTTTCGCCTGAGTATCTTTATCAGACTTGGTTAAAAGACATCAACTCAGGAGACTTTGAAGTTCAAAAAGTAACGGATAGCTTGAATAACTTCGAACGTTCAATTGCTATATCTGGCGATTCGGATGATTTCAAGGGCTTGTTCTCAAGTTCTACGCTTGATTTAACTGATACTGCTTTAGGCAGCAACTTAAATGAGCGTAGCAAAAATATTAAAGCGCTGATTTTGTTATTTGCAGATTTGAACATGGTGGCATTGCAAAAAGGTGATGTCTTGGGTGATGCGTATGAGTACCTTATCGGTCAGTTTGCGATGCACTCGGGGAAGAAGGCAGGTGAGTTCTATACCCCACGACAAGTCAGTGAAGTGATGGCACAAATTGCAGCAAAAACGCCAAGCATCAAGTCAATCTATGACCCGACTGTTGGTTCTGGTTCGCTACTTTTAACTGTTAAGAATCATTTATATGAGGATGCTCAGAAAAATTTGAGCTATTACGGACAAGAAAAGAATACTGCAACCTATAACCTGACTCGTATGAATTTATTGCTTCATGGTGTTCGTCCTGACAAAATGACGATAAAAAATGGCGATACACTTTCTCAGGACTGGCCAGAAGATCCAGAACGCCCAACTGAGGGTGTGCAATTTGATGCGGTTGTTATGAATCCCCCATATTCCGCGAAAAAATGGAACAAAGCAAGGTTAAAAGTAAGCGATCCTCGTTTTGAAGTTGCTGGGGTGTTGCCTCCAGACTCTAAAGGAGATTTCGCTTTTCTTTTACACGGATTATTTCACTTAGGCCAAGATGGAACAATGGCGATTGTCTTGCCTCACGGAGTTTTGTTCCGTGGTTCAGCTGAAGGTGAAATTCGTGAACGCTTGCTTAAGAAAAATTACATTGATACCATCATTGGTTTGCCAAATAAGTTATTTACTAATACAGATATTGCAGTAGTTATAATCGTTTTGAAGAAAAACCGAAAATTAGGCGAATCTGTCTTAGTCATTGACGCTTCTCAAAGCTTTATTAAAGTTGGGAAACAAAATGTTTTACAAGAAAAAGATATTGCTAAAATCGTAGACACATATGTTGAACGTAGAGAAAAAGAAGGGTACAGCCATTTAGCAACTCCCGAGGAAATACTGAGAAATAAATATAACATGAATATTACTCGTTATATTAAGACGATTAACGAAGAGATACCTCAAGATGTGGATGCTCATCTTTTTGGTGGGATTCCTCGAAAAAACATTGACGGCTTGAAACTTTTGCAGTCTACAGTTTCAGATGTTTTGGAGCAATCTTTGAGAGAAATTCGTGATGGTTATGTTGATCTATTGAAACCAGTTGAGAACATTTCTGACGACATTTTGAGTGATTCTCGTATTGCTGAAAAGTCAAAAGAAATCGAATTCAAGGCAAAATCTTATATCGATAAATACTGGGGCGTATTACGAAATGTAGACACAAGCAGTGATTTGACTCAGTTGATGGATCAAATGCTTGTTGAAATCAAGACAATATTGTCAGGGTTCGAATATATTGATATTTATGACGGATATCAGATTGTGGCCGAAATTTGGAAGAATATACTGACACATGACACGGAAATTATTACGTTAAGTGATTTCTATACGGCAGGACGCACTCGCGAGCCGAATATGGTGACTAAAGGAACTGGTGATAAAAAGCGTATAGAGCAAGACGGCTGGGTTGGTAGTATCGTACCGAATGTGTTAATTGCAAAGCATTTATACAGCAGTGAGCTATGTGAAATCCAAATAAAGAAAACTCGCATTCTAGAGTATGAAGCTAAGCTGTCGGAATTGGTTGAGGCTGCTAAAGTTGAAGATAGCGATGAAGCCAATGCTTTTGGAGAAACCTTGGATGAAGCTGGTGAGGCTTTTGAAGCTAAAGCAGTCAAGGCAGCGTTGAAAGAGTCAACTAAGGGAACAGTGGAGTACGACCTTCTGAGAAAGATTGAAAAATTGTTTGTAGATAAGTCAGAGCTTAGCAAAACAGTCAAAGCTGATGAAAAAGCTCTCAAAGAAGCCGTGCAAGAACGTATCTTAACTTTGACAAACGAAGAAATCGACAAATTAATGTATGAAAAATGGTTCGGTAACACAGTGGATGCTTTGACTGGGTTGGTAGAGATACCGCTAAAAAAGGAGATAAGCACTTTGCAAATGTTGCACAATCGCTATGCCAATACTTTAACAGCAGTTGATGATGAAAGTCGAGACTTGGAATCAACTTTTAAAGCTTTGATGAGTGAATTGGTGGTGGGACAGTGATGGTACAAACAAAATTAGTGCCGAAAAAGCGATTTAAGGAGTTTCAAAATACCAATGCTTGGGAATTGAGTAGGTTAGGTGACGTAATTGAAAAGATGTATAACGGACAGACACCATCACGGTTTAATGGTGACAATTGGAATGGTGATATTAATTGGTTATCTAGCGGTGAATTAAATCGTGGAATTGTAACGGAAACGGTAGAAAAAATCACTGCAGCAGGTCAAAAAAATGCTAACTTAAGGATTGTTCCAAAAGGTATTTTTGTTATGGCAATTACTGGTTTGGAAGCTGCGGGAACACGTGGTAACTGCGCTGTACTTGGAATTGATACAACATTAAATCAATCTTGTATGGCTCTGTTTCCACAATTAAATGTGCTAGATACAAGGTTTCTTTTTCAGTGGTATCGAAAAGTTGGTGAAGATTATGGTATTAGCTACACCCAAGGCACAAAACAGCAAAGTTATAATGCTGAACTAGTGAAGACACTGCCAATTACACTTCCCGAAATTGAAGAGCAGAAAAAAATTGGGCAGTTCTTCACCAACCTCGACTGCCTTATAACTCTTCATCAGTCTAAGTTAGAAAAGACTAAAGCGTTAAAGTCTGCTTATCTATCTGAAATGTTCCCCGTTGAAGGTGAGCGTGAGCCAAAACGGAGGTTCGCAGGATTTACTCAAGCGTGGGAACCACGTAAGTTAGGAGAGATGTCAAAAAAAATTGAATACGGTTTAAATGCGAGTGCTACTATTTTTGATGGAATAAATAAATATATTCGTATAACGGATATAGATGATGACAGTAAATTGTTTAATCAAAGTGCATTAACTTCTCCAGACGTGGATTTATCGAATACAGATAGTTATCGATTAAAAAATGGTGATATTTTATTTGCTAGAACTGGAGCAAGTGTTGGGAAAACCTATCATTATAAGGAATCAGATGGGAAAGTTTATTATGCGGGATTCTTAATTAGAGCGAGAATTAACGAAGATTACGATTCGGAGTTTGTGTTCCAAAATACCCTAACACCAAAATACGATAACTTTATAAAGATAACATCACAACGTTCTGGGCAGCCTGGGGTGAATGCTCAAGAGTATGCGAGCTTTGAATTAATGGTTCCGACTTTAGAGGAACAGCAAAAAATCGGTACATTTTTCAAAGCCTTGGACGGCACTATTGCTCACCATAGGAAGAAGATGGAAAAATTACAAAGTATTAAAAAAGCATATTTAAATGAGATGTTTATTTAGAGAGGAGGTCTAAGTCATGAGTAATGCACCAAAAAGTGCGTCAGAAAAAACTTATCAAGAGAGCTTTGTCAAAGAACTACAAAAATATAAATGGTCAGCTCCTGACTATTTAAATGGAAACATTCAAAAAGTTACCGTTGCTGATTTGATTGCTCACTGGCGTGGTGAACTCAACCGTATCAATGCCGACCAGTTGGAAGGTGTGGAATTGACGGATAATGAATTCAATCAAGTTATGGCAAAAGTTAATCGTATCAGCAACAGTTACGAGGCAGCAAAGGTGTTGGCAATAGAAGAATCAAAAGGAAAGATTGATGGAATTTACCGTGATGATAATCCCAAAGTCACGAGGAAACAAATCACGTTGACAATATTCAAAAAAGCTGAAGTGCGTGGCGGGGACTCAAGCTATAGAATTGCTAGAGAAGTACAGACAGCAAATAACAACCGCTTTGATATTGTCTTACTTATCAATGGTTTGCCTTTAATCAATATCGAGCAAAAACGTACAGACAAAACGCTAGACGAGGCATTCGGACAGTTTACCCGCTACTATCGTGACGGCGAATACAGTAATAATTTCATGGCTTTTTCGCAGATGATGGTCATCACTTCTGAAATTGCCACTCGATATTTTGCTACTCCAAAATCAGTAGGAGATTTTAACCTTAGTTTCGTCTTTCATTGGTCGGATAAAGAAAACAAACCGATTAACAACTGGCAAAAAGTAGTGGAGCATTTTCTGATGATACCAATGGCTCATCAAATGGTGGGAGATTACTTGGTGATTGACGAAGCTAAAGATGAAGAAAACAGGCGCCATATGCTATTGCGTCCATATCAGGTGTATGCCCTACAATCTGTCGAAGGTGCTGCTTTCGGTTGGGACAATGAGGGAAAAGTTCCTCACGGCGGATTTGTTTGGCATACGACTGGCTCAGGGAAGACCATCACGAGTTTTAAGACAGCTTTGTTTTTATCGACTAGAGCAGGATTTGATAAAGTCGTCTTCCTTGTTGATAGACGTGAGTTAGACAATCGTACCAGTGAAAACTTCAAAGCATATGCTGCTTATGAGGCGGTTTCCGTTGATGATACGAAGCACACCTACCAGTTAAAAAAGATACTTAAGTCAGCAAAAAATGGAATTGTGGTAACGACAACATTCAAACTGAACTCTTTAGTTAAGGAACTGGAAGAAGCACAGGATCATAGTTTAGCAGATAAGAGAATCGTTTTTATCATCGATGAGGCTCATCGTACGACAATGGGTCAGATGATGGGAACCATTAAGAGCTATTTCAAGAAAAGTGGACTTTTCTATGGCTTTACCGGAACACCTTTATTTGATGAAAATAAGATCAAAGGGAAGGTCAATGAAAAAAGCGAAGTCATCAATACAACTGAAAAATTATTTGGACCTAAGTTACATCAATATACAATTGACGAGGCGATTACGGATAAAAACGTATTGGGTTTTCATGTTGACTATATCAACACTGGAGAGTTCAAGAGCTATGATGATTTAAGAGAAAAATTGGCGGAGAAGATTAAGGAAGAGCATCCGGAATTGACGGATAGAGAAATCGAACGTCAAGTTCAAGAAATGTCAGAAGCTGACCTTGAAAAGCAAGCACAAAAACGAGGATTGTTAAAATACCAAGATGAAACGCATATCCCACGTGTGGTTGAAGAAATTCTGAATAACTGGGAATCTCAATCACAAGGAAGAGAGTTTAATGCTATATTAACCGTGGCCTATAAAAATCGGGTAATCGCTTATTATGATGAATTCAAGAAACAACTGACAACTTGCGGAGAAAAGTTAAACGTGTCTATGACGTTTAGTTTCGGTAACGAAAATGACCCTACGCCAATAGAACCTAAAATTGTCAAAGGTATGTTTAAGGACTACGCTGAATTTACGGGTATTGAGTTTGTTGCTGGTGATCAAAAACACGGTGAAGATGCTTATTTTGAAGATGTCGTGGAGCGTGCCACTCGAGGCGGCAGCGGACGAAACCCTAAGAATATAGACCTTATCATTGTGGCAGACCAACTGCTTACAGGTTATGATTCTAAGCGTCTTAATACACTTTATGTTGACCGTTCACTTGAACTTCAAGGTTTGATTCAAGCCTACTCACGCACAAACCGTGTATTTGGCTCAAATAAAGAGTTTGGAACGATTATCAACTTTCAATATCCACGACTTACCGAACAAATCGTAGATCAAGCTTTGAAGCTGTATGGAAGCGGTGGTAAGAGCAGTAAAGCAATTGTGGATACCTATGAAACTGCTGTAAAGAAATTAGCCATAAAAGTTATTGAAATGATTCCGACTTTACCAGATCCGACTGAGTGGCAGACAATTGAAAATGATGAAGAGAAAAAAGAAGCATTTATACTTGCGTTTAAAGATACTGTTGAACAGCTAAATTTAGTAGAACAATACTACGAGTTTAAGTGGAATGATGTAGCTTTTGGTATTGATGAGCACACTTGGTTGCAGTATGTAGGTGCGTATAAAAACTTAACGTGGAAGCCAGGAACTACACCTCCACCAGCATCAGTCAATCCACTTGTTGGTAAAACCAAGCTAGCAGGAACACAAGTAATCGATGCGAATCATATCCTTAGATTGATTGGTTCAAAAGTTACCTCGCCAAACGGCGTGCAAACAGTGGATAGGGAAACACTCCGTATTATATATGAACAAATTCAAGAGTTGAGTAACATGGGGGAATACGAGCAAGCACAGTTACTGAAAGAATTTGTGGATACTGAGCTTGTGCCTGGCAACTTATCTAGCGGTCTGAGCTTTGATGAGGCATTTGAAGTTTGGAAAGTAAGTAAGCTGCAGAACGTGGTTAATGCGTTTTCTTTGGAGTGGGGACTAGATAGTGTATTGCTTTGCAAATCAGTGAATTCATATTCTATTTTACAGCCTGTTGTTGTTCCGTACATCAATGAACTCATTAGTAGTGTTGATTTTAGTAAGGCAACCAATCAAACGGCGGGCAACTTATTAAGACATAATATGACGCTAACTACCAAGCTTCCAGCGTGGATTGCTGAAATTAAGCAAAAATATAGTTAACCTGATGTTTGAAGTGACGGTGAAAACAGTAGAAAACAGAATGTGTTGATTACAAGAGTCGCGGAGGATTACAACATGAACAAGAGTGAAAAGAAGAAGAAAGAATAAATAAAGCAAATGGCATAACCGATATTAATAAAGCAAAATGGACTAGAATAGAAGAGGCAGTAAAGAAAGAACTCGAAGATGAGGGCTACTTCGAATAGAGTGCTTTTTGGATAAAGTTTCGAAGACTTTTATAAAGGCAGGGGCAGACTTGGACCTAGAATCGTTCAGGCTATCTCTGTCTTTTTCGCCGTTAGACCCGATAAGGTGAACCGTACCATAAATGACGAAGAATTATTGTACAGTTATATAACTGGGCAATAATGGACTACTGTCAATAGAATGGACACCCCAAGTCGAGAACTTCAAGCGGGTTTTCGGTACAATCGTTCATACTGATTTGGAGATACATAACCTAGGGAAGAGTGGATTCGTTTCCCATTATAAAAGCATGTAATATATTCGAAAATCTGCTTCTTTGCCTCACGACGGGTTTTGTAGTGGTCTAAGTAAATCAGTTCCTTCTTTAGAACGCTGTGAAAGGATTCGATACAGGCGTTGTCATAACAGTTCCCCTTGCGGCTCATGCTGCCTTTCATAGGGTACTTAACCAGCTTAGCTTGATACTCGTGAGATGCGTATTGGCTCCCTCGATCCGAATGATGCAGAACCCCTTTGCCCGGTCGTTGGACACGATAGGCTTGGTCAAGGGCCTGAATGACTAACTCTTTAGTCATCCGAGAATCCATGTGGAATCCTACGATTTTGCGGCTGTACAAGTCCATCACGCTCGCCAAATAAAGCCAGCCTTCATCGGTGGGAATATACGTAATATCCGTCATCCACACCTCGTTTGGAGCCTCAGCAACAAACTGCTGGTTTAAAAGGTTCTCATGAACAGGCAGTTGGTGTTTGGAGTTCGTAGTTGCTTTGTATTTTTTCACGGTTCTGGACGTTAAACCAAGCTCCTTCATGATTCGCACTACTGTTTTTTCTGACACGACAACTCCTTGCTGAACCAAAGCTTTATGAATCTTCCGGCTGCCATACAAACGGCGTGAATCCAAGAAGATCCGGCGGATACGTTGTAAAAGCTTTTCCCGTTGTTTTTGTCGTTCTTTATGAATCGTTCGAGTTTGTACCCATCTGTAATAGCCGCTTCGTGAAACACCAAACACCGCACACATCTTTGCAACACGACACTGGAAGCGGTGATCATATATAAAAGAAAAGATCAGCGTCGGTCTTTGGCAAAGTAGTGCATCGCCTTTTTTAGAATATCGTTCTCCTCTTCCAGATCACGAATGCGTTTGTGGAGTTCTCTTGTGGCTTGATCCTCTGGCTTCAGGTTCCCACTGCCAGGGAAAGCCTGTTTCCCATCTTGGTTGTGTTCAGCTACCCAACGATACAGCGTGTTCGCGGAGATGCCCAATTCTCTCGCTACTTGAGAGACAGGTTTACCTTCTTCTTGAATCATTTGAACGGTTTGAACTTTAAAAGCCTTGTCGTAGTTTTTACTCATAGGGAAGCACCTCGAATGTGTTTGATTTTATTCTCGCATTCTCGATTCTCGGTGTCCACTTTTTAGTCTAGCATCATAATGCTGAGTATAGTTTCAGATATTGAAAGATATTAATTCTGGAACACCGTATACTCAACAAAAGATTACTAGTAACAAGATAAAAGCCTGAAATTCGCAAAAGTACGATAGTCAGAGGACTAAATTTGCAGTAGCGGAGCGGGTTTGGGGAGTGGTACAGATTGGAGAAAAGTGAGAAACAGAGACTAGAAAGAAGTAAAGTTGACTGATTGTTGTCGAAATAAATAGCACAAATTAGAGGATGACTATTTTATAATCGGGTATTGTAATTCGTTAAGAGAGAGGCTAGACTCCTTAGTTCCCCATACCATTATATGGGATATATGCAAATTCGAAAGGGTGCACCCAAGTGGAAAAATTAGGTCAAGATACTACAAAACATATTTTGAAGGTATGGGGCTTGAAGTAAATGAAATAAGAAAAACAGATGTTAAAACTCCGGATTTTGAAGTCTGTCTAAATGGACAAGTTCTATTTTATTGTGAGGAGAAGACAATCGAGCAAGCCGAGACTGAATATATGACAGCCGAAGAAATGGAAAGATATTGTGATCGTTGTCAAGAATCACAAGAGTATGAAATGGATAAGGATAACACATATGACAACATGGCCTCCCGTATCAACAAAGCAATAAAGCAATTCAAGAACGTTAATCCAAATAGAGTTTATCCAAACGTCATTTCAATTACTAATCTAGATGATTCAAAAGGTATCCAGGACTTGTTTATCGCCCTGACTGGAAATGCAATGCTTGAGGATGGTGTTTATTCATTATTTGAAATCATGGGGCAGTATTTCATTGGATACGAAGCTGAACGGGAAACCGTAGTACAAACTAGTAATACGCCTTCTATGTTGGACGAGAAAAGTACAAGACGAATATTGAGAAATTATCCGCTTGGCTTTAGCACTTTGAAAAAGTCGAAGGAAGAATCACAGTCGATAGCTGACCAGATATTAGGCAAGAAATTGTGGGTTCAGGTGGTCGAGCATAACTATGTTCATATTATAGATGAGCAGGGTAAAGTGAAGTGTATCATTCCGAGAGATCAGGCCATTCGTCGGGATGAGGGGTTATCCTTTCTAGATTTTGACGGAGCGACAATTAAATTTATCAGGATTGAGAAAGTAACGAAATCAAGCTTTAAGGCTATAGTCCATATCGAATAAAATGAATCATTGTGTGTCATGATAGGCGCCTGTTAACACTGGCGCTTGGGTGACACCTGTTAAAAGGGTGCGAGCTTAACTATACGGTTTGTCAGACGGTAGAGAGGGATGTGAGATAAATTCATCATTCACATTCCAATCACTTTTAGATGAGGAGGTCAAATATGGAAAGCCATACAATTGTCATTACCCAGTCTCGGATGGCAGGATGGTTGATGTTTAATCGGTTTTATAAAATGGATGAAAAAGTAGATTTAAAGGATTCGAATCGGAAAGTATTTATATTCAAGGATTCGCCTCCGTTAAGGAAAGCCATGGAGCAATATAACGAATTTAAACATGTAGTCGATAACATCTATTAATAAGGGGGATCATAACAATATGACAACAGCTTTGCAAAAACACGATGATAAACACAAATATTATACCGACCAATTCACCATTAACGGAAAACGGGTGGATGTACGAAAAAATAGCAATAGCAAGCAAGTAGAAGCTTGGATAGATGGTATGTGGAAGCCGATCACCAAGGAAGATGTGGATAAGCAGTATCGGATACAGTTTGAATATTCTCCATATGAGTTGGAGTTTTCGTATAATGGTGGCAAAACGTGGTGGACATATACGGATGAAAAATATATGACCGATTCGGAGAGAGCATACTTTAAGAAGGAAATTGAATGTTTTGAGTATTGGAATCTCCAAACACGCATTGAAGAGGAAGAACGAAAAGCGAATGATCCTGAATATCAAGAGTGGCTTGCCGAACAATATGAAGAATGGTTAGCTCATGAGGAAGAGTATTACCGAAGTCAAAGCAATTCTAAGCTTACATCTTATGTCGATATTCCAGATGTGTTCAAACGCGATGATGAGTCAGCAGGAGAGAATTCCCCCAAATCAATTGAGCCTAATTATATGAAATATTTTGAGATTCATGGAACCCATAAGAAATTTCAGCCTATCTGGTACGGCAAAGATATTTTAGATCAGCATATGAAATGTTTTTCTGACGGTACGTTTTTGTATCGGTATGATCAGGGGGTATATGTCAATGATGGTGAGCGTCACCTGGAGCAATTATCCGTTACCCTGCTGGACAATGAGTTTCGCCATAGTCGGATTAAGGAAGCACGTTATTACATAGAGGCCCAAAGTTATATTGCAGGAACCCAAATGAATCTGTTGGACGACTATATTAATGTTAAAAACGGTTTGTTGAATTGGAAAACGGGAGAGTTAAGGGAGCATACGCCTGAGAGACGGAGCACCATTCAATTTCCTGTCCTATATGATCCTACGGCCAATGATCCTGCTATGCTTCAGTTTATCGAATCTGTACTGGAACAGGATACGCATGCAACTTTATTTGAAATGATTGGCTATTTCCTGATCCCCACCTTGGAATATGAAAAAATATTTTTATTCACAGGTACGGGAAGTAACGGGAAATCGGTATTAATTAAAACGATTGAAGCCATGATAGGCAAGGCGAATATATCCAAAGTTAAAATTCAGGATTTGGAAGGCGACAGATCAAGGTTTAAGATTGCTGAACTGTATGGAAAAGTGCTGAATTGCTTTACAGATATCCCTGCGGATGCATTGAACTCTACGGGGAACCTCAAGGTGCTTGCCAGTGGTGAAGGATTAAACGCAGAGAAAAAGGGGAAAGATCCCTTTAACTTTGAGCCATTTTGTAAACTGTTATTCAGCGCCAATGAGTTGCCGAAAAGTAGTGACCATAGTGATGGATTTTTTAGAAGGCTGACGGTGTTTCCTTTTACTCGAAAATTTACGGATCAACAAAAGGATACGAAATTAATTCATAAACTGACGACTCCATCCGCTTTATCGACATTATTGAATTATGCGCTTGAGGGCTTAAGACGACTCGAACAACAAGGTGGATTTTCATATTCACAAACGATTAAGGATCAAGTTAAAACGTATCAAATGGAATCCGATACTATTATGCTGTTTATAGATGAAGTGTGTCAGCTTGAAAGTGAAGCTTCAAAACAACATGAAAGCCGAATCGAATGCAAAAGGTTATATGCGATATACTCTGCATGGTGTAAACAAGGTGGATTTAAACCTGAAATGATTATTCGATTTAATAAACATATCAAAACAAAACTTAAGGACAAGGTGTATCAGAAGAAGGCCAGAATAACAAGTGGCAATTCAGTTCCGTGCTGGTTTGGTATCAAAATATAA
>NZ_JBITPI010000009.1:0-7732 GCF_050467745.1 Paenibacillus sp. NRS-1781 | reverse complement strand
TCCAATTCAACAAACCGTTTTTAACATTAATATAGTCGTCCAACATATTCATTTGGGTTCCTGCAATATAACTTTGGGCCTCTATGTAATAACGTGCTTCCTTAATCCGACTATGGCGAAATTCATTGTCCAGCAGGGTAACGGATAATTGCTCCAGGTGACGCTCACCATCATTGACATATACACCCTGATCATACCGATACAAAAACGTACCATCAGAAAAACATTTCATATGCTGATCTAAAATATCTTTGCCATACCAGATAGGCTGAAACTTCTTATGCGTTCCGTGAATCTCAAAATATTTCATATAATTAGGCTCAATTGATTTGGGGGAATTCTCTCCTGCTGACTCATCATCGTGTTTGAACACATCTGCAATATCCACATGAGATGTAAGCTTAGAATTGCTTTGACTCCGGTGATATTCTTCCTCATGAGCTAACCATTCTATATATTGTTGGGCAATCCACTCTTGATATTCAGGATCATTCGCTTTCCGTTCTTCCTCTTCAATACGTTGTTCAAGTTCCCAATTCTCAAAAAACGCGATCTCCTTCTTGAAATACGCTCGTTCCGAATCAGTCATATATTTTTCATCCGTGTATGTCCACCACGTTTTACCACCATTATACGAAAACTCCAATTCATATGGAGAATATTCAAACTGTATCCGATACTGCTTATCTACATCTTCCTTGGTAATCGGCTTCCACATACCATCTATCCAAGCCTCTACTTGTTTGCCATTGCTATTTTTTCGTACATCCACCCGTTTTCCGTTAATGGTGAATTGGTCGGTATAATATTTGTGTTTATCATCGTGTTTTTGCAAAGCTATTGTCATATTGTTATGATCCCCCTTATTAATAGATATTATCGACTACCTGTTTAAATTCGTTATATTGTTCCATGGCTTTCCTTAACGGAGGCGAATCTTTGAATATAAATACTTTCCGATTCGAATCCTTTAGATCTACTTTTTCATCCATTTTATGAAATCGATTAAACATCAACCATCCAGCCATCCGAGACTGGGTAATGACAATGGTATGGCTATCCATATCTGACCTCCACATATATTAATGATTGGAATGTGAAAGGTAAATTCCTCCCACATCCCTCTCTACCGGCTGACAAGCCGCATAGTTAAGCTCGGAAGTCTGCTAGACAAGTGATGGAAGCTTTCGTTGTCTTAATAATATGTTTAATCGTTATAGACTTGTGCATATAGCAATTGAGGATGGAATCTCCTGCTTTGCGAGCAATACTCAATCCTTCAGCCACGCCAAGCCAGTCTCGGTCATTGAACACGGTATACGTCTGCCCCACTATTTTCTCAGCTACTTCTTTGGGATTCCATGCTTTCTTTTCGCTGCTTACCAAGGAAATTTTATAGTCAATGAGATCATCGAGCTTCGCATCCTGTCGTTTGAGGTACTTATCAGGGATACTCATATCTTTGCCTTCAGGCCATTGCAATGTGTAAGCTTCTCGTTTCATTACCGTGGTATAGTTATGGCCCAGCCACTCAAGGGTATGTTCATCGCTCTCTTTTGCCTGCTGGATATATACTTTATCTTTGTTCTCATAATGAAGCTGTACATTTTGCAGCATTCCTTCACTGGCAACCACCCAACAAAAGGAATAATTTTCATTCGAATTTTTCGCTTTGGAGTCCACGTAAGTCTTCCGCACAGCAGCCGTAGCAAGTAGAGAAGGACAATCGCATATGCTTTCCGATACTGCCTTCGTTTCCCGATATAGCTCCGCAAATTTGGCATCCACTTCTTTTCGCAATCGCTTCTGCTTCTCGTCTGATGCGAATGGATTCAGGCTTTGCTTCTCTTTCGCTAGCTCTTTATTTCTTTGCAGGAACGTATCATAAGTTGTCTTTAACGCATTGATGGTTTGATCCACATACACTGTATCCAGGTCGAAATTTTGAAAGTACTGATATACATTCTCAAATTGGTGTTTTCGAATCTTTCGATCTGTATCCTCCAGCATAATTCGATTTACATATTGCTTAAACGAAAACATGGACTCGGCAAGCTTATCTAAAGCCGAAGTGTGCTCACGATCCTTGTTGTAGTTTTTTCCGTCTTTGAAAAATGTAAATTGTGGCTTCAACGTTCCAAACCGATATTGAATTACATCTGGAATGACAACCTGATCGAACAGACCCGATTTGGAAGCATCTATACATAGGGCTTGTAAATGCTTCATGATCGCAATTGGAAACTTGTATTGCAATAACCTTTCTTGCGCGTTAGCGATATTTTCTATCGTCGTATTGATATCGGTGATTTCTCCCGTTTTATCTTCAGAGCGAATAATAAAATCAATAACATTTGCCTTGTTCCATTCCTGTGAAGGAGCGGTGGATTTATCTGCATCGTTGACTTGTACCAGTGAATCAATAACATAGTCTGCCAACGATACTTTAGCTTGAACAGGAAATCGTTCCTCGAAATGCTTCTGGATATTTTCATTCAACAGGTCAAGTCGATTTTTACCGTGGTGTTCACTTTTTTCGTCATTAACCTTGAAATTATACTGCTGTAGGTATTCAATCTGAGTCTCTGCCAAGTTTAATTGTGTAGACAGAACCAGTAATTCATCGCCGTCCCTGTCTGCGCCGCCAAGACGATCTGGCTCTGTCCCTAAAGGAAGCTGCACAATGTTGTCGATATGACGAATAAACTCAGCATCCTCACCTTCATAATCCACAAATGTGGTTCGAGTGATTTCACTGAAGGACATGATCGGGTTCCTCGCAAATAGATTCTGACCTACTATCACACCACCACAGTAACTCTGCTTGGCAGATAGAAACCCTGTATATTTCCATGTATGGTGATCCGCTGCTGCAGCGTAAGATAGAAACGCTAAAATATCTTGTGTCACATACAGATACTTAGCTTCAATATAAAATTTACCCAAGCCCATTTCATCTATTTTATGGTCGATTACTTCCTTGATCGTTTGTCTTACTTTATGGTCGAATGCCAATTTTTTATTAAGGTGTAGAGCATGGATGGCATCGCTACATTGTTTACCAATCCCATTATCCGAATTTTCCTGATACACCAAGTGCAAAAATGCTTGTACATAGCGGAGATCTTCCCAGTCTAGCTCTTGTTTGCGATAGATACTTAATGCCCGATATATGAGGTCACCCTGCACATGGGATAAACACAAGATATCTCTGGCTTGCATATCCAGTGCCAGCAATAACTGATATGATGATTTTCGGTATTGTTCATGTACTGGCTTGACAATATTGGAAATACCAATCGCATCATAGCCATACTCGATCAGTTTAGACTGGTATGCTGTTATCGAGGGAAATAACCAGGCTTTCTCCTCTAAACCGTCTGGCTTTTCTCCGATCACTTGCAGCTTCGCTTTAAAAGTAGACTCGGTGGTCAAAATATCAATCTTATCCGCATCATGCCACGTTCCGAATATATCCTGAATCCGTTTCACATTATGCTTACGGAAATATCCATGAAAATCTACACAGGGAAAGAAGCCTTTGATTGCTGGCAAGCGTAATTGATAACCTGTAATCGTATAGTCCACTTCCAGAAAACGCTCCATTTGCCGTCCTAACTCTTTTGAGACCAAACCCATACCATCAAATACATTTTCCATGACCGTATGATTTTTTACTTCAGCTAATTGCAATCCCGTTGACCATGGTGTGATGGGGAGTTCTTTTTTCTCATACGGCTCAGTCTGGTCGATAGTCCATACGGGAACCGAAACGCCATCTTTCTTTTCGACTTTCCATGCAGGCTTACTAAGGTGCTCTAAGCACACTCGTCTGTTATTCTCTTTTTCCCAGCGACCAGCCGTTTTGTACTGTTCTCTATCGTTAGGTGCGATGGGAAGCTCAACTTTATGCTCTTTGACTTTTTTGATGATTTTTTTGGCGCTGCTTTTCATAGTGTTGTTCTTCTTCCACATAGGCTTGAAGCTTAACATATCTTCCTTCTTCTTCGGGTGTACGATGATATGGAAGGATCATCTCTACATCTTCCGTCACAGGTATTTCTTTATCGGGGAGGATGCAAATAGTTAGCTGTTTCATATCTATAGGAAAGAGATACACATCTGTCGTCATTAAGGCATTGCGCGTCAAGTTTTTAGATACGGTACATTGGGTCGGTTCAGTCCCAAGGGAAACATGTGCTTTCAACGCTTCAGCATATTTCCCCAGTACAAATAGCTGACGACATTCTTTGTTCTGAGCACCGGAAAGGACATTATCCAGAAATAAATAGGTATGCCGAGCAATCTCTTGACCGTTTGTATTTGAATAGATGGCGGTAAAGCCCTTTTCCAGCAAACGTTTGAGTTTGTCATTATCCTCCTCACTACGTCCACGTCCCGTTTCGATGGTCATGATTGGGAGAAGATTCTTCTTTTTTCTGATCGGCTTGCTATTATTGGAATTTGGATTAGAAGCATCTTGATTCGTTATGTACTCTGTTGTAGCATCGAATTTCTTGTTCATTATTTTCTCGTGCAAAATGTAATAAATAAAGGTTTCACTTGCTTGCTTTGCATCTGCTAAAGTATAGACCAGTGAAAATTCGCCATTTTGCTCTGTTACATCATCAAGTCGATATTGCCATATGTGGTATTGTCTTTTTTTGATCATACGCTTTCCTCCAATATTTTTAGTTTAAATATAGAACTAATGTTCTTATTTTATTATATCGAATATGCGTTCTCATTTGAATAGTTAGTGTAATATAATTTTTGAAAGTAGAAGAAAGTTTTTTGGGAAACGAGAAAAGAGACTATATTATTAAATCATTATTATCGCGCTCCCGATCCTTACCGGTCATTATGTATCTCCCAGAAAGACATGAAGAAGAGACCTAGCATCAGTTGCTAGGCCTTGACACTCGAGCTTCAATTTGATTAGTATGAATAAAATATGACTTTTACATCTTTATAAAATTTGTGATTTCTACGTTTTCTGATTGAAATTCCTACAACTCATCATCGGGAAAATCAGCCTCTGCGTCATAAAATGAGTTAGAATAGAAATCCCCCTCAAAATCTAACAAGTTAAAGTATTCCTCTTCAGACAGGTCAAATACTTTACAAATCAAAACTTTGTCATTACCCCATTTGTCTAAAATGAGATTTTTGCAACTTACTGTTAAACTTAATCCACCCATCAAATCCATATCATAAGAATCATAGTATGTCCTACTGTATATGAATTCTGATTCTAATATCATGAAAATTGAATTTAAAAGAAATTTATCAAATGAAATAGATGATTTTTTTCCACCGGATTGATCGTATATAAACTTCATTCTTTTCATTCTTTTTATACTTCTTTTCATTCTAGCCTTGTTCTCTAAATCTTGTTTTTTTCGTTCCTTACGAATCTCCTCTGACTCCAAATCAGTATAACCGTATGCTTTGAGGATTTCGTCTTGATCATTTTTGGGAAATTCAATATTTTTTTGCACGATACTCTGTTCATCATAGAAAAATTTTATCAATCTTTCATAATCATTCAAACTTATGTCTTCATTTATTTGCCCCAATTTTTGTATTAACGAACCAATAAGTTCTATAATAATTGGTTCATCCAACAACTTCATCTTGATATCCTTTATTGCATTTGAAAAGTCATAAGCTAAATCTGGATTAGGTATAAATTTATTATTAACTCCCTCTAAAATCTTTCTAAGTACATGTCTGTCGTTATCTAGTTCGGAATTGTATAAATTAACACATTCCTCAAAGAGATTGTATAAAACTAATATGTCAGTATGTTCTATTCTAGCTGTAAAATGAGTCAAACCATTACGTAATGTGTCCAATCTCATTAATTTAAAAATAAATTTCTCATCAAATCCTTCAACATTATAAAGATAAGCCAATATCTCATAAGCTTTAGTAAAGGAAACGGTATGTAACTTATTTTCTATTAGCGTGCTATCATTTAAAGCTCTCCTTTGTTTATGCATACTTTTGTAAGTTTTTATAACTTTCTGATAAGAGTTACTGTCTTGCATTTCATAAATCATAAAATTATTTCTAGACTGCAACAAAAATTTAAAAGTCAGCTCTAAAGCATTATGTAAATTAAGAATTAACATTTTGTAATTTTTAACATTTAAGCGATCATCAATGATATTTCTAAGATAGCCTTCTGAAACTTCAAGTGTTAATTTTATATTCTCTTCAATATCTAAATCAAACAAATTACTTTCCTCCTTGAATATGACCATAAATGATCTAAATTTATAAAAGTTCTAACAAACATCTTACTACTTAGCGTGACTCCTGAGAAGCTTAATTTTTCTTACTTCAAATTAAATTTTATCGTATGTAAAAACCAAACAGTGTGAGAATCTAAGGTGATCAGGAAGCAAAATGAATCTATTCTGTGTAATACACATTACGTCTTTAAAGACGTAACGGCAGTTCCTTCTGTTTGAGCTTAGCCCCCTTAAACCAAGAAATTTACTTCGCAGTTTCTATCGACTGATCAAATATGCAGATGTTCCTCCAATTCGTTTTCATGTTCTTAGACATACTGTGGCTTCCCTCATGCTTGCTGAGAACGTCAATCCCAAAATTGTAAAAGAAATTCTTGGACATTCGGACATAAGAGTAACGTTGGATATTTACTCTCATGTTTTACCTGTCGTTCATCAACAGACCGCTTTTGGGAAAGTTAGCTTCCGACGAGCTTCCCGGTTGCATTTGTGAACAAGTAGATGGAAAAGTTCCTTAAATACGGAAAATGGGACTTCGGCGGCTTTGGTTGAAAAGCGTGAATAATGGACGACAGGCAAGCCAGAGAGAGGCGCATAATCTACGCTGGATCGATAGCTGCTCCATTGTTCCAAGGCAGCCACACACCAGTATTGGAGTATATGGTATACCGTGAACTTGCGGCCTTTGTCTTCATAGCCTATTAACTTCACAACCCTTTGAACTTCTTCAGGAGTCAGCAGGGATTGAAGGATAGATGTAATCGTGATAGAATTTTTCATGAGATCATCTTCTTTCGGATTCGTTTGGTGGGTACCAACGATTCTATAGAAAAGACGATCTTTTTTCTACCATTTTGCGGTTATTCAACAGGCATGAGGAAATAGTTTACTTTTCAATTTAATTTGAACGGAGGTACTTTATTTTGAAGCGCTCTAAGGCTAACAAGGAGGTTCATTTGGGAGAATGGTTAAAAAAGATAAACTGAACATCCCCACCTTTTTTGGGTGGGAGAATGTCCAGTAAGGCTGGATAGACTATACTTTCAATGAATACCTTTCAAATGACCAGTTCAACTTGTTCGTTTAACTTAAATTGTTAGTGCGTCGTCCTTCTTCTTTTTTTCTGCTTCTTCAAGAGATTTTTGCTCAATCAGCCCGAGAAATAATTTTTCGTAATCTTCAGAAGTTGTGATTTTTTTGAAACCACCACTTGAAGTTAAATCTTTATCGCGATTTATTATTTGTTCAAATATACTTTCAACCAAAGTTCTAGCTTCGCTGTAATCGTTTTCTTTCTCTGCTTGTCCATCTAAAATTTGATAAATCACTTTCGTTTTTTGATCGCTTGAGACATCTCCAATACCAATAGCATTTTCGAAGTGAGTTATTGAACAAAATATTCTAATGTTATCACTGTGTTTAGAAGCATATATTTTCTGGCAATTAGTTAACTGAGCTTTAAGTGTAGAAGC
>NZ_JBITPI010000008.1:0-40818 GCF_050467745.1 Paenibacillus sp. NRS-1781 | reverse complement strand
ATCGCCCATGCCGGGCGCACAAGAAAAACGCTCCTCATTTATAGCAAATGAGAAGCGCTTCTTTTTTTATTAACAACCAGTTTGTATCCGACTCCGCGAATCGAATCAATATGAACCGAATCGGGGTCCAGCTCGAGCTTCTTGCGCAATGAGCTAACATGCACGTCCACCGTCCGTTGACCGCCAATGTAGTCGAAGCCCCAAACCGCGTTCATCAGATCGTCGCGAGTCAATACCACACCCGGCTTACGGGACAAATAGAGGAGCACCTCAAATTCCTTGGGCCTTAAGCTGATGGATTGTCCTCCGAGAATGACTTCATATTTCTCAGGATAAATCTCCAGCTCGCCTAATTGAATTTTGGAGCCGTCTTTCTGATCGGATAGCACGCCTTCATCCCCACCGGAGGTTCTTCGCAGCACAGCCGTTACGCGGGCCAGCAGCTCGGAAACACCGAAAGGCTTCGTGATGTAATCGTCCGCTCCTGATTTCAATCCTTGGACAACCTCAGCTTCGCCGTTTTTGGCTGTTAAAATAATGATTGGAGTCGTTAGTCCCTGATGGCGGAGTCTGCTCAGAATATCCAGTCCGTTCATACCGGGCAGCATCAAATCCAGCAGAATCAAATCATAGGACTCTCTGGAGGCTTTTTCATACCCTGCACTGCCGTGATCCTCCGTATCTACTTCAAAACCCTCTTGTATCAAATTGTAGGATAGCAATCTGGCAAGCGTTGGTTCATCCTCAATAACCAGCAAGCGTTGTCCCATAAATAAATTCATCTCCTGTTTACCTTTTAAAGGCGCATTGGTCAAAATTCCAAAATCTTTTCCATACTCATGCGACACCCGTATATTTTATCACGGCATTGTTAACAGAATGTAAAAACCAAACTAGTTCATTCTTCCTGTTGCAATAACGGCAATTCAATCGTAAATGTCGTGCCCAAACCAAGCTCACTTTCCACGGAAAGCCCCCCATGATGTAGGTCCACCAAATGCTTGACGATGGACAATCCCAGACCTGTTCCCCCCGAGTTGCGCGAACGCCCTTTATCCACCCGGTAAAAGCGCTCAAAGATGCGTGGCAGGTCCTTCTTTGGAATCCCGATGCCCGTATCGCTAACTGTAAATACGACCTTCTCCGTGTCATTCTCCCGCTGTACTGTTACAACCTTGATTTTCACCTTGCCGCCGTCAAGTGTGTAGTTAATGCCATTAGACAGAAGGTTTACAAAAATTTGCTGGAGCTTATCTTCATCCGCCTCCATAAACAGTTCATCCGGGACATCCATATGCAGTGTAATTCTTTTTTTGGCAGCTACATTATTCAATTTTTCCAGCAATGATTCTATAAACGAGGATACATGAACCGGAGAGCAATCCAGCGGGGAACGCTTGGATTCAATTTTGGACAGCTCCAGAATGTCGCCGATCAGCCGATTGAGCCGTTCGCTTTCATCATAAATAATTTGCAAAAAGGAACGGGCTGTTTCCTCATCCTTAACCCCGCCACCGAGCAACGTCTCGGCAAAGCCCTTGACTGCGGCAATCGGCGTTTTTAGCTCATGGGAAACATTAGCCACAAATTCGCTCCGCATATTTTCCAGCCGCCGAATAGCTGTAATATCCTGCAAAAGGAACAGCATGCCGCGATATCTGCCTTCATCCTCATACATCGGCACACCATCGAGCAAAATCAGCCGTTCCTCGGGATTATACAGATGGACCTCACCATGCAGTCTGTCGCGGCTCTGTATACTGCCCTCGATCAGCTTCGTCAGCTCGTAGTGCTTTTTCAGCTCATGATACGGCTTGTCCGTCACCCGTGTGCTAGTGACACCGAGCATCCGCTCAGACTCACGGTTCACAAGCGCAATCCGCTCCCCGGCATCAATCATGAGAATCCCTCCGGTCATATTGCTCATGACGCTCTGAAGCAAATCCTCATTATCACGTATCGTTTTCATTTGGTTTTGCAGACTGTCCGCCATGCGGTTAATCGCTTCACCCAGTTGCCCTACCTCATCCCTGCGCTGTATGCCAACTCTTGCGTCATAATCCAGCCCGGAAATACGATTGGCTACGCCTGTAATATGCTCAATAGGCGAGGTTAGGCCACGCGCGATACGGTAACTGACCAATCCAGCGGCAAGAAACAACAAGACCAGACCAATGCCAATCGCCGTCCAGCCACGCTGCACACCTTCCTCTACCGCCTTCAAATTCATGGACAAACGGATATATCCGTCAAACCCCTTGTCGGATACAACAGGCTCTGCCACGTACAGCATATTTCGCTGCAAAGTTTCACTATAGCGTATCGTCCGTCCGATTCCTTCAGACGCGGCTTCCCGAATTTCTTCACGTGATACATGGTTCTCCATCTTGCGCGGATCGCTTAGTGAATCGCCAACAACCGTTCCATCCTTGCGAATGAAGGTCACCCGTGAGTCCGTCAGACGTGCAATTTCCTTGGCCTTTTCTGAATAGTAGGAGACGTAATCAGTACTGGAAAGAGCGTCTGCGCTGACAAAAGGAAATGTAGCCCGAAGCAGGTCGATCTCACGCCCCATATTTTCCTCAAGTACCTTCATGTTCGAGTTTTTAAAAATTTGTCCCATGGTGATTCCAGCAGCAAGGACAGATACGCCGATCAAAATCAGCATCATCAAGGTAAGCCTGAAACGAAATGACTTCATACATATGCCCATCCTTTAGTTGAGTAGAAATTTTTTGATCATAACAGCTGTAAGTTAAGTCCCATTCTACAGGCCACCTGCTTTTTGTTCCACTGTTAAAAAGGAAAAAAGGTCAGGGCACACATGCCCCAACCTCTCTCTTATCCGTTTACGACTTCACCGCCGTTGATATGGATAACCTGCCCGCTTACATAAGATGAATCATCTGAGGCGAGATACACATAGGCTGGTGCCAATTCTTCCGGCTGACCGGGACGTTTCATCGGCTGCGCCCCTCCGAACTCGCTGACGGTCTTGGCATCAAAGGTCGAAGGGATCAGCGGTGTCCAGATCGGTCCCGGCGCGACAGCGTTTACCCGAATGCCTTGATCGACCAAATTGAGCGAAAGAGAACGGGTGAATGAAGTAATCGCCCCTTTGGTGGATGAATAATCAATGAGTGTCTTGTTACCAGCATAGGCCGTAATCGACGTGGTGTTAACAATTGCGCTGCCCTTCTTCAAATGCGGCAATGCTGCTTGCGTCAGGAAAAACATGCCGAAAATGTTCGTGCGGAATGTACGCTCCAGCTGCTCTTTCGTGATATCCACCAGCTTTTGCTGTGGATGCTGCTCTGCGGCATTGTTCACGACAATGTCCAGCTTGCCCAGCTCGTTAACCGTCTGCTGAACTGCTTTTTTGGCAAATTGGTCATCTCCGATATCGCCGGGGATCAGCACGCATTTGCGGTCCTCCTGCTCTACTTGACGCTTCGTCTCCTCAGCATCCTTATGCTCGTTCAGATAGACGATAGCTACGTCAGCACCTTCCTTGGCGTACGTAACAGCTACTGCGCGTCCAATTCCACTATCTCCACCGCTAATGAGTGCGACTTTGCCTGTTAGCTTGCCAGCCGCCTTATAGGTAGACTTCTCAAATTGAGGTGCAGGCGACATTTTGGACTCGACCCCCGGTTGCTGTTCTTGATGCTGCGGGGGCAAGGTTTGTTGGGTCTGATTGCTTTTGGCCATCGTGCATTCTCCTTTCAAGATTAGATATCTTATAGGATGCAACATTTGTATCCACCCTACTCCTGATTTACCACACGGGCTTGTACGTTAAACGAAAAAGGAGTATGAGGTTCGTTGGACGCACAAAAAAACGGATTGTGCTTATTCAGCACAAACCGCTTTTTTCAATTTAGCATTTTGTATCATTCGATTTGCAGCCACTCGCAAAATGCTTCATTAAATAATATGGCTATATACCATTAAAAACGTGATGAGGATCAGAAATACCGCAAGCAATGTACTGAACATGCGCATTTTTCCAGCGTATTGCGTAATGGGCTGTTGGTTACGAATCGCTTCCAGCGATAAACGTAACGGCTTGCCCATAGCACCTGCGATGCCGGAGATAGCCAGAAACAGCAGCAAAACGACGACGATCCATGCTACGGAATATGGACCCCAAGCAAAAATCATATAGATGCCGCTAACGAGCAAAATGATCATTGCAAATTGAGCCAAACGGTTCAATAGTTGAACAGCCGATATCGTTCCTTCCTGCACGGAGGGGGCCAGCTTGTCGATTTTGCCAACTACGAAGGGGAGCAATATATAAAAACCCAGCGCCAGCGATCCGATCATGTGAATAAAAAACATAGTTTTCAGCCTCCATTTCTTTGTTTACCTGAATGTCATCATTTCAGTGTTTTGGGACATGCTTTTCTATGTACACTATCAACGCATACGAAATCTATTATACCGGGGAAATTAATTAAATTCTATATAAAGAGGTGTCCGTCGGCCATAACTATGGCTTTGG
This sequence comes from Paenibacillus sp. NRS-1781, assembly GCF_050467745.1. Taxonomy (NCBI): domain Bacteria; kingdom Bacillati; phylum Bacillota; class Bacilli; order Caryophanales; family Paenibacillaceae; genus Paenibacillus; species Paenibacillus sp. NRS-1781. The sequence goes on along the minus strand of NZ_JBITPI010000008.1, from coordinate 36,311 downwards.
GACACCTCTTCAAGTAAAAGTATACCGTTTTAGTAGAAAATCGAACCTATACGGTTACTATTTTAATTACATTGCGGACTGATTCGGCGGATTGATCAAGCGCTACTTTTTCCTCGTCGGTCAATTCCAGCTCGAACACCTTTTCGATACCATTACCACCAAGAAGTGTCGGTACGCCGAGGAACAAGTCCTGATAACCGTACTCTCCCTCCAGATAGGCAATGACCGGGATAATACGTTTTTTGTCTTTCACAATCGCTTCTGTCATCTGCGTAAGCGAGGCTGCCGGGGCATAGTATGCGCTACCATTACCCAGCAGGTTAACTATCTCCCCGCCACCGACACGCGTCCGTTCTACAATCGCTTCGATACGTTCCTGCGAAATCAGGGTTTCGATAGGGATACCACCAACGCTGGAATAGCGTACCAGCGGCACCATATCATCACCGTGACCACCCAATACGAAGCCACGCACGTCTTCGACGGATACGTTCAGTTCCTGTGCAATAAAGGTACAATATCGCGCCGTATCCAGCACACCAGATTGGCCGATGACCCGATTTTTCGGGAAACCGAGCGTCTGATAGGCGGTATAGGTCATCGCATCGACCGGATTACTCAGAATAATGACGATAGAATCCGGCGCATACTTCTTCACGTTTTCACATACGGATTTTACAATGCCTGCATTCGTATTTACCAAATCGTCACGGCTCATGCCTGGCTTGCGCGCAATCCCCGCTGTAATAATGACGATATCCGAGTTGGCTGCATCCTCATAATTGGAAGTGCCTGTGACCTGGCTGTCAAATCCCTGAATAGGACTGGCCTCTAAAATATCAAGCGCTTTGCCTTTGGTCGGATTCTCAAGTTGCGGAATATCGATCAGAACGATATCACCCAGCTCTTTTTGGGCCAGCAGCAATGCGGTAGTGGCACCGGTAAAACCGGCGCCAACAATGGATATTTTTTTGCGTTGAATGGTCACGTGGCATTCCCCTCTCTACAGGTTACTAATAATGGTATCTGCGAACTCGGAGCATTTCACTTGTGTAGCGCCTTCCATCAGACGGGCAAAGTCATACGTTACGATTTTCTGATTAATGGACGTTTCCAGTCCTTTGTAAATCAGGTTTGCCGCTTCGTGCCAGCCCAAATGCTCAAGCATCATCACGCCGGACAAAATAACGGAACCAGGGTTTACGACATCTTTGTCAGCATATTTTGGCGCTGTGCCGTGTGTAGCCTCAAAGATAGCATGCCCAGTTACATAGTTAATGTTCGCACCTGGTGCGATACCAATTCCACCGACTTGAGCAGCCAGCGCATCGGACAGATAGTCTCCGTTCAGGTTCAGTGTAGCAATAACATCAAATTCGGAAGGACGAGTCAGCACTTGTTGCAGTGCAATGTCAGCGATCGCATCCTTAATGATGATTTTTCCTGCATCTTCAGCTGCTTTTTGAGCAGCATTTGCCGCATCTTCACCATCTTTTTCCTTGATAGCATCATATTGAGCCCAAGTGAATACTTTATCTGCAAATTCTTCCTCAGCCACTTCATAACCCCAGTTTTTGAAGGCACCTTCGGTAAATTTCATAATGTTGCCTTTGTGTACGAGCGTTACGCTCTTGCGTCCGTGGTCAACAGCATACTGAATGGCTGCACGCACCAGACGTTTTGAGCCCTCGGAGGAAACCGGTTTGATCCCGATACCTGACGTTTCTGGGAAACGGATTTTGTTCACACCCAGCTCCTGTTGGAGGAACTGAATGACTTTTTTCACGTCCTCGGAGCCCTCGGCATATTCAATACCCGCATAAATATCCTCGGTATTCTCACGGAAAATAACCATGTCTACCAATTCAGGACGCTTCACCGGAGACGGAACACCGTTAAAGTAACGAACAGGACGCAGACATACGTACAGATCCAGCTCTTGACGCAATGCCACGTTCAAAGAGCGAATGCCGCCGCCAATCGGTGTCGTAAGCGGCCCTTTGATGGCTACAATATACTCACGGATGGCTTCCAAGGTATCGTTAGGCAACCACTCGCCGTATGTATTGAAAGCTTTCTCACCAGCGAATACTTCATACCAGGCAATCTTCTTGGTGCCGTTATATGCTTTATCTACAGCTGCGTCCAGTACGCGCTTGGATGCTTTCCAGATGTCGCGGCCTGTGCCATCGCCTTCGATAAATGGAATAACCGGATGATTCGGAACCTGTAGTTGACCGTTATCAATCGTAATTTTTTCGCCTTCAGTTGGGAGCTCAAACTTTTCAAATTTCGCCATAAGTTCCTTTTCCTCCTCAGATATGAATGGGTACAGGGCGAAAGACGTGATCTTCATCATAGACAAAAACGCGCATCTCTCGCCGTCCCTTCTATTGTACCTTATTTTTTTAATTCAGGGTATACAGCCTCAATATTCGTACAACAAGTGATTAGCGTAATTCCGGAGACACATACTTTTGGTCAATCGGACCTGTATATTCAGCACGCGGACGGATCAGACGATTATTTTCGTACTGCTCCAAAATGTGCGCAGTCCACCCGGATACACGACTCACGGCAAAGATCGGTGTGAACAGGTCTCTTTTGATACCCAGTTGGGTATAAACAGAGGCAGAGTAAAAATCAACATTTGGCTTCAAGCCCTTTTGTCCTGTCACAATTTCCTCGATTCGAACCGAAATATCGAACAACGTCGTATCGCCGTTCATTTCGCCCAGTTCGCGGGACATTTTGTGCAAATGCTTGGCACGCGGATCACCGTTTTTATACACACGATGTCCAAAGCCCATAATTTTTTCGCGGTTATCCAGTTTGGTCTGAATATACGAATCCACCTGATCCAAACCGCCGATTTCCTCCAGGGTTTTGGCAACAGCTTCGTTGGCTCCGCCATGCAGTGGTCCCTTCAAAGCTCCAATTGCCGACGTAATGCCGGAATAAATATCGGATAGTGTTGCTACCGTCACGCGTGCAGCAAAGGTCGATGCATTCAATTCATGATCGGCATGCAGCACAAGAGCCTGATCGAACGCTTTGATAGCCGTCTCTTCCGGGTCTTTGCCAGTAAGCTGATACAGAAAGTTTTCGGCGATAGAAACACCTTTCTTGGGCGCAATCGGCTCCAGCCCTTCGCGCACACGCGCTATGGCCGCCACAATTGTGGGCAATTGCGCCTGAAGCTTGACGGTTTTGATCACATTGGCCTCTCTCGACATATCATCCGCCTGTGGGTCATACAAGGCAAGAGACGATACAGCTGATCTCAGGGCAGCCATCGTGCTCAAATCTTTTGGGTACAGCTTTAATTGAGTAATAATTTCATCCGGAATGGCAGCATATTCGCTTAGTTGGTCGCGAAGCTCCTGCAATTGGGCTTGATCAGGCAATTTTCCGAACCACAACAAATAAGCTACCTCTTCAAAAGCGGCGTTAACAGCCAAATCATCAATGTTATAACCCCGGTACGTGAGAACGCCATCTACGATAGAGCTTATGGAGGAAGTGGTCGCTACGATCCCTTCCAGACCTTTAGTCGCTGTCATCGTTACATCTCTCCTTTGTAAAAACATTGTGAACGGACTTGCAATGTAAACATTTTCAAAAGTAAGTTTTGCCTTTTAAATAAATAAGTAATGTTAACGCCATATGTCAATATTTAAACCTTCTTTCACTATACTGGATTTTGTCGTTTATGTGAACATTCAGGGCTATTCCGACACATTCAAATGTTTTATCGGTTCTATAAATATTTTTTTGAAACCCCTTACATAATTTTTTAATCCATTTGCACTTTTGTACACAGGTCTTGTCTCACCTCCTTCTCGCATATGTATAGTAAAGCACTTATTTCATGGAATCAACTGTAAAAGAAAGGAGCCGTGAGAGCTTGAGCCGGTTGATCCTGAATCGCATATTTCGCGCTCTTTGGGTCGTAGTCGTGATTATAGCTCTGTTGTTGGGCATATACGTGCTGTTCCCTCTCATCTATCCCTTCCTGTTCGCCTGGCTTGTGGCCTATGCCATGAATCCGCTCGTTCACTTTCTGCGCAGCCAGGCCCGCTTGCCACGTTGGATGGCTGTCACGGTCTCGTTATTTGTATATTTAGGCGGAATCGCCATTGTCCTCTCTGCGGCCATCACTCGGATGGTTCGAGAGATCATCAGGCTCACCATGACCTTTGACGGGCATATTGAACATTTTAAAAGCCTGTTTATCGACTGGACTCAGAGCGATCTGATCCAAAATGTGATTAATGAAATTAACCAATTTATCCGCAATAACCCCGATTACTACCATACAATTAACAGCAATATTGATAAAACAACCCAGACGGTAAGCTCGGCTGTCACCACACTGGTTGCCCAATTTTTTAATGGTATTCTGAATTTGCTGACCTCTCTGCCTAACATGGGCGCGGTGCTGATGGTTATTGTATTAGCGGCATTTTTTATCAGTAAAGACTGGGAACAACATAGCCAAATGCTCTCGAATACGGTTCCTGATACGATTCGCAAGCCCATGTCGGGGATATGGCACGATCTGCGCAAGGCGTTGTTTGGTTATTTGCGCGCACAGTTTATTATAATCTCCATTACTGCGGTGACCGTCATTATTGGACTGTTCATTTTGCGTGTAGAATCCGCCTTCACCATCGGTTTGATGATCGGACTGGTTGATTTGCTTCCTTATTTAGGGGTTGGCATTGTGATGATTCCGTGGATTTTATATGCCTATATGTCGGGTAATTTGGCATTAGGGGTGGGATTGTCGATCCTCTATATCATCCTGTTGGTGGGACGGCAAATTGTAGAACCTAAGGTGCTCGCAAGCAGCGTGGGTCTGAACCCGCTTCCCACCCTCATTGGGATGTTCATCGGGCTCAAGCTGTTTGGTGTGTTGGGGCTGATTATCGGACCTGTGTCCCTCATTGTAGTGGACGCGCTCCATCGCGCCAATGTCATTCAGGACTTGCGCAACTATATTCTTGCCGGAAGAGTCCGTTAAGATCATGTGAGTAGGAAAAACGGCAGCTTACGTCAAAACCGCCGAAACGTAATGCTGCCATTTTTCATTTTTTTCTCGAGCCATTTCAATAAAAAGCGTCGGTACAACGCACGGGTCAAAGGAAAAACCAGCGTAAAACCGATAATATCCGTTAAAAATCCAGGGATAAGCAGCAAGCTCCCGCCGAAAAAGACACATAATCCATCCAGCATTTTGCGGCCGGGCATTTGTCCCCGATTCATTTCATTTTTCGCATCAGCAATGACCTTGCGTCCTTCAAATTGCATCATAGCGGCTCCGATCAGGGTCGTCAGAATGATAAGCAGAATGGTTTTACCCGCTCCAATCCAGTGACTTACCCATATAAACCCGTACAGCTCTGCCAGAGGAATAAGCAGCAGCAACAGCCACAGACGTTTGCGCATCATCATGCTTTCTCTCCCTCCCCGCCTGACATCGCAGATCGTAGCGCGGTGTACAGCTTAGGCAACGCCTGATCCAGTCGGACGGGCTTCCATTCAGTGCTCACCCATACGTGGCGTGTCACCCCGGTTACGAGCAGCTCTCCCGGAAGTGTGTCTGCCTGTGTCCACACCTTTCCCACCTGGCTTTGATGCTCCTCAGCTGTTACACGCCGGACCTCATAAGTGTAGTTCAGACGTAGTCTGGAGAAGTCCGTAATCGCGGTATAAATGGTAATCAAATCATCATATCGGGCAGGACTCACATATTTCGCATTGATTTCGATAACGGGCAGCAGAACGCCTTGTTCCTCCATGCTTCGATAGTTAAAGCCTGCCTGCCGGATCATTTCCGTACGCCCGATCTCAAACCAGTTCAGATAATTGGCATGATACACGACCCCCATTTGGTCGCTTTCCTGATAACGCACACGCAGCGGTGCTCCATACCAGCGCAATTCCGTTTGTTTCTCCTCTTGTGTCATACAAGCTCTCCTATCTGTGTGCATCTTTATCTCTATTTTGCCCTCTCTCCATTAAACCATATTTACCGCCCCGGAACAAAAAGAGGGCCGAACCGTGATGGTTCCGCCCTCCCAAGCATTTTATAATGATGGCTTTATCATTTTGGCAACGGCTTGGACAGTTTGTAATATCCGCTTTCCGAGGCCAGCTTCAGCAGGCTCTTAGCCTGGCTTCCTGCCCAAGCATAACCGAGTCGTCTTTCCTTACTAATTTTCATAATGTCCGTATATTTTTTGCCATCCCGGTCTGAAAAGAAATACTTGTTGTCTTCCACATTGTAGAAGCGATACCACATTACGCTTGATGCGTCCTTTTGGAAAAACGTCGGACCCTGACGGTTGTATTTGATCCCGTCGATCCGGTTACTATCAAACCATTTCAAAGCGCTCTGAGCTGCTTTTTTCACCTCAGACGTTTGCGGTTGCGACATCAAGAAGGCCGTGATGCCTACAGACTCTGTAGTTGTTTTGGAAGGAAGCTCAAATGCACGGGCCGCAACAGATGCATAAGTAGACGGATCATGCTGTGCACCCCAGATCGTCGGTGTACCATTATTTACAATTTGAGACTTAATGGTGTACTGGATGCCTTTTTTTAGTGCTTGCTGAAGTTTGGAGCGATATGCATTGTCCAGAATATCGCTATCAAACGGCTGCTTCTTGTTCACAATATCGTCAGCCAAAACCATAACTCTAACCATTGCATCATCGTTGTAAGTTACGGCATCCGAATAATTTCCACGTTTAGGGTATACTTGCGGCCAGCCACCGGAGGAATATTGAGAGGTCAGAACGAAGTCAACTGCTTTTTGTACACTGTTCTTGATGTCTTTATTTTTTGTTTTTTTGTATACATCCGCCAAAAAGCGAATTTCAGTTGTCGTAGCCTCGTTATCAAATGTTCCCAGCTCTACGCCATCCTTGCTCTTCCAGGTAGAGCGTGCAGCTTTGCCATCCCACTTGGATTTATAATTCTTTTCCATAGCTTTGAAGAATCCGCCATGCGGCAATTGCCAGGATACAATATTTAAGGCAAGCGCAGTATCCTTGGATGTATTCCCCGTAGAAAACTGGCTGAAATCACGCATATTGTCCAGGATGCTATCAGCATTGACAACAGCAGCAGGTTTCGCCACTGCCGATAGTCTAATTATTTGATTACCATCCAGATTACTAGAATTCACATCGTCACCATAAACGGCCTGTACCACATTTGAATCCGTTGTTAGCTCATAAGGGACTGTAGATGATTCACGAACTGAATCTCCTGTACCTGACGTAATTTCCTGTGCCGCGACCCAAGAGGGATTTAGGAGTCCCGATGCAACTGTAACCACCGCACCTGAAATCGCTATCATTCTTGCTTTTGAACTCAATTTCAACTTCATTTGAATCTCTCCCTTTGTTTTAGTTCAGCTTCTTGCATAATTCGATTCCCAACGCTTAAAAGTACAATATATAGACAAATTAGGCTACTATTTATACAGGACAAATAGATAATTATATTATATGAAAATATACCCAAATAATCAATATATTTTATTATATACAAATGAAAGAGTTTACTAAACTAAAAAAACCTCTTACTAATACTGGATTAGTAAGAGGTTTTTTTCCTATCTCATGTATAGTAAGTCGACAAACAGCGTCGCTTACCCAAACCGGCCCATAATGTACTCCTGGGTCAGCTCATTTTCAGGATTAGTGAAAATATCATTCGTTTTGCCATGCTCAACCAGACTCCCGATATAAAAATAAGCAGTGTAATCGGAAATCCGTGCGGCCTGCTGCATATTGTGCGTTACGATGACGATGCGCAGATCTTTTTTCAACTCGGTAATCAGCTCTTCGACCTTACCTGTAGAAACAGGGTCCAGCGCAGAGGCCGGCTCGTCAAGCAACAAAATTTTCGGTTGGACGGATAGCGCACGCGCAATACAAAGACGCTGCTGCTGTCCACCAGACAATGCCAGGGCGGAATCATGAAGGCGGTCCTTGACCTCATCCCATAACGCCGCTTTACGCAGACTGCTTTCGACGATTTCATCAAGCTGTTTCTTTTTACGAACACCCCGGTATTTGGGTCCGAAGGCGATGTTATTGTAAATGGATTTGTAAAACGGATTAGGACGCTGCCACACCATGCCAATCTGCTGACGCAGCTTGATCACGTCTGTGCCCGGCGCGGTCAAATCCTGCCCATCCATCCAGATGTGCCCAGTCGTAGAAGAAGACGCAATCTCGTCATTCATCCGGTTGAGGGAGCGTAAAAAGGTCGATTTACCACAGCCGGAAGGCCCGATCAGGGCGGTCACTGTCTGCTTGGGAAAGGCCAGATTTACTTTTTTCACAGCCTCAAAGCTGCCGTAATAGATGCTCAAATCCTCGGTACTGAATGGTTGTGGAGCTTGCACCGCAAGTTGTTCCGAGCGCGTAGATTGTATGGATGTTGCAGGTGTTGCCGTTCGCGTAATGACTTGTTCCATGTTTCCCATCCCCTTTCTAATCCATCCGTTTGGCAGCTGTCAGCCGGCGGTAGACGACTCTTCCGAACCATCTTGCGATCAGGTTGAAGGCAAGTACGAGCAGCACCAATACCGCGGAAGCACCTGCGGCAATATCCTTGGAATCAGGAGCGATGCCTTCACTGTTAACCTTCCAGATATGCACAGCCAGTGTCTCGGCAGGACGCATCGGATTAATGGGAGATCTGGCATGCAATGGATTCCAATCCGTGAAATCAAGCGGCGGCGTACTCATCCCAGCTGTAAACAGCAACGCTGCTGCTTCCCCGAAAATGCGGCCCGCGGCCAAAATCGTCCCTGTAATCAAACTTGGCAACGCAGCGGGTAACAAAATGGAGGTAATGATTTTCCACTTGGACAGCCCGAGCGCAAGCCCGGCTTCCTTTTGCTCCTTGGGCACAGCCCGGAAAGCCTGTTCTGTCGTCCGAACCATCAGCGGCAGGTTGAATACAGCCAAGGCCAGGGCTCCAGATAACAGGGAAAAACCAAAATTAAATGTATTTACGATCAGTAAAAGTCCAAACAAACCGATGACAATGGACGGAAACGAAGACAATACCTCGACGACAAGTCGTATGAAGTCCGTAATTTTCCCCGGCTTCGCATATTGCGCCATGTATATACCCGCACCCCAGCCAATGGGAATGGTGATAATCAAGGTTAGAATAAGTAAAAATACAGAGTTGAACAATTGCGGGCCGATGCCTCCACCTGCGCGTAACGTCTGAGGAGCACTGGTCAAAAAGTCAAAGGAAATATGACTGACTCCGCGTGCCAAAATGAATCCCAGCAGTCCCACCAGAAGTGCGACAATGAACAATGCGAAGAAACAGATTACAAATGTAGCGATTTTGTCGGTCGTTTTAGCTTTCATCAAATCCGGTTTCTCCTTTCAAGCAGCCTTACCAGCAGCACGAAGATGAATGTCATGAGCAGGAGAACAAGCGCCATGCTCCAGAGAGCATTGTTATGAACCGAGCCCATAGCTGTATTGCCCATGCTAAGTGTAATAACACTGGTCAAGGTCGAAGCGGATTCCAGCAAGGATTGCGGTATATGCGGAGCATTCCCGATCACCATCTGTACAGCCAGCGCTTCCCCGAAGGCGCGAGCCATACCAAGAATAATTCCTGTTAACAGAGCAGGCAGCAGTGTCGGAATAATAACACGTGCAATGGTCTGCCAGCGGGTAGCGCCCAGGGCGTAAGAGGACTCGCGCAGGCCACCTGGCAAGGATGACAATGCATCCGCCATAATACTCGTAATGGTCGGCAAAATCATCACTGACAACACGAGACAGCCAGCGAGAATCCCGATGCCTTGTCCCCCGAACACGTCCCGCAGCAACGGCACAATTACGGTCAAGCCGACAAAGCCGTATACTACAGATGGAATACCGGATAACAATTCAATCGCAGGCTGAAGGATACGTTTACCGGATTTCGGTACGATTTCGGTCATAAACAAAGCCGCACACAAGCTGAGCGGGCTGGCAATCAAGGCCGCCAGAACGGTTACAGCAAAAGAGCCTGTAATAAACGGAAGTGCGCCGAAGGACTTGGGCTCACCATCCGGGCTCCATTTGGTACCGAAGAAAAAATCTCGCAGACTGACTCCATTCACCGCAAATGTAGCTACACCCTTGGAGGCGACAAAAAATACGATGGAGACAATAACTGCAACCAAAAAAACGACACAAACCGACGTATAAATGCGGCCGGTCCATTCTTCCCAGTAATGCCTTTCTTTCATACCTCGGGATCGTTTATTCTGTTCCATGTATGCCTTCCCTTCAATTGGTTCCATACTGTGACTCCTTTAACGGAAGAATAGAGGCTGGACGCTAGTCCGCCTCTTCTCCGTGAATATAACCTTGCATTTAGCTGCATTTCATCCGAACAGGAGGTGTATATCTCCTTATTTCGTAATGTTACCGTCAGCATCGCGTTTAACTTGCATGCCTGACACCGGGATGTATCCCAGGTCTACGACATCGGATTTTTGGATTTCATCAGACAGAATGTAATCCAGGAATGCTTTTACATGCTCTTTTGGCTCACCTTTGGTGTACATATGCTCGTATGCCCATACTGGATATTTACCTTGCTCTACATTTTCCACGTTAGCTTCAACACCATCGTATTTCAATGCTGTTACTGTGTTGTCGATGTAAGACAGGGCGAGGTAACCAATCGCACCCGGTGTTTCAGCAATCAGCTTTTTCACAGTACCGGAGGAATCTTCCTGAATGGAGCCTGGCAGATCTTCCGTTTTTTGTCCCAAAGCATATTTTTCAAATGTTGCACGAGTACCGGAGCTGCTTGGACGGTTTACGATAACGATTTTTTGATCTGCGCCACCAACTTGTTTCCAGTTGGTGATTTTACCTGTGAAAATTTGTACCAATTGATCTTTCTTCAAATCTGTTACGCCTGCTTTAGGATTGGCTACTGCTGACATAGCCACAACAGCTACTTGGTGGTCAACCAACTCATCTGCACCGCTCTCCAGCTTTTCTTTTGCAAACACATCGGAGTTACCGATATCCGCTTGTCCGCCGGAAACTTGAGTTAAGCCCGTACCGCTACCGCCGCCCTGCACTTGAACCGCAATTCCTTTATATTTATCTACAGCCATAAATTTTTGTCCCGCTTGCTCTACCAATGGTTGAAGTGCAGTGGAGCCAACAGCCAGAATGTTACCTGTCAGTTCAGTAGCTGCTTTATTGTCTGTTCCTGTAGCAGCGTCTCCTTGTGGTGCAGCATTGTTAGCTGATCCACAAGCTGCAAGTGCAAATACCATAGTAAGAGTCATCAGAATGAACGGCCATTTTTTCAACATTTTTTATTGTCCTCCCCTTATTTAAGTGACGGTTTTTTATTTATGACCATCAACACTTTTACATTGTAGGCTTGGAATGTTAGACGAACGACTTGGTTTTGTAAAAGAAATATAAAATATTGATAGATAAATTGTTTTTGTGTATATAATTAATCTATAGTCAATTTTTTATACATGATGTCCATATAAGGAGAGCTGTTCAAGTCCATGAATATTTTAAAATTGCGTATTTTAATGATGATCGACAAATTCCACAAGGCGACGGATGTGGCCGAGGCATTGCACATTAAACAGCCTACCGTCAGCTTTCATATGAAAAGTCTGGAAAAGGAACTGGGTGTCTCCCTGTTCATCTCCCAACAAGGAAGGATTATGCTGACGGAAGCTGGCAAAAAACTGCTGCCTTATGCCAAGCAGATGGTTGCTCTGGAGCAAGAAGCAAGACAAACCGTGAATGAACTGGCAGAGCAGTCGCAGGCACAATTACACCTCGGCGCCGAGTCCATCTCGGGCACATATGTACTCCCCTCTATGATTGCTACATTTGCTCAACAATATCCAGAATGCCAAATTCGATTAGACATTCAATCCCCGGATAAAGTCAGACTGCTTCTACAACAGGGAGAGATTGATTTTGCTTTTCTGGATGACAGAGGACATCCTCCCGAGCATACGGTGGCAGAGCCTGTCGCTTCGGATCAGATTGGAGTGATCAGGTCTGTGTCTGTACAGCATTCTTCCAAGCCAACGGACATTTGGGGGACTGAAATGCTGGACAAGCACACATGGGTGAGATATAGCGGGACATCTGTTGTAGATCCGTATTCCTCGCTAATCAAGCCCCATCTGGAAATGAACTCATGGGAGGCGGTAAAGCAAGTGGTAAGCGTCGGGGAAGCACTTGCCTTCTTCCCTGCCTGTGGCGTTCTTCACAACGAAGGTAATGACGCTCCGTTGGTAGAGTGGCTTCCTTGGCCCGATGCCGAGGAGAAGCATGAGCGTTATCACATAAATATACTGTATCAACGCGATACTAATCTCAGCGTGCTCCAGCAGGCATTTCTGGATTTTATACGGAAAGAAGGTCTGGAGGATTAGAAACTGGAGAGCATAAAAAAAGAGCATCCAAGTCCTAAGTGACTTGAATGCTCTCCCTGCCATACCTAAAAGATACAGCCTGTCTGTTATTCCGCATAAGCTAAAGTTACGCTTGTGCAGGAACACAGCTAATTTTAATCAGGTTGGTAGAACCAGAAGCACCGAGTGGTATACCTGCGGTAATAACAACCAAATCGCCCTCTTTAACGAGGCCGGATTTGCGACCGCCTTCCAATGCGTTTTCGATCAGTTTGTCCGTCGTGTCCACGACAGGCTTGCCTTGTACTGCATGTACTCCCCAGATCAGAGCCAGGCGGCGAACTGTTCTTTCCTGCGTTGTCACAGCAATAATCGGAGCTTGTGGACGGTATTTGGAAATCATACGCGCCGTTGTTCCGCTTTGTGTGGACGTCAGGATGGCTTTAGCATGCAGGTCAAGCGCAGAAATAGAAACGGATTGGCTGATCGCTTCCGTAATACTAACTTCCTGAGCCGTTCTTTGTTTTTTGAACAAATCACGGTAGTTCAGAGCAGATTCTGCTTTCTCTGCAATACGGGACATCGTCAATACAGATTCTACTGGATATTTACCCGCAGCTGTTTCACCGGACAGCATAATGGCATCTGTTCCGTCAAAAATGGCATTCGCTACGTCACTCGCTTCCGCACGAGTCGGACGCGGGTTACGTTGCATGGAATCCAGCATTTGTGTTGCGGTAATAACAGGCTTGCCCGCTACATTACACTTGGTAATCATCAATTTTTGCGCCAATGGCACTTCTTCAGCAGGAATTTCAACACCGAGGTCACCACGGGCAACCATCAGGCCATCCGAAGCTTCCAAAATTTCGTCCAAATTGTCGACACCTTGCTGATTTTCGATTTTGGAAATAATCTGAATGTGACTTGCATTATGCTTCGCCAGCAATTCACGAATTTCCAGTACATCACTCGCTTTACGAACAAAAGAAGCTGCGATGAAATCAACGTCCTGCTCAATACCGAAAGTGATGTCGTTAGCATCCTTTTCTGTAATGCCTGGCAAGGAAATATTCACGCCGGGAACATTAACGCCTTTCTTGCTCTTGATCGTTCCGCCATTGACAATGCGGCATTTGATTTCACTGCCTGATACTTCAATAACGGTGAGTCCGATCAGACCATCGTCGATCAGAATGGTGGAGCCGGGCTCCACGTCCGAGGGAAGATCCTGGTACGTAACGGAAATACGATCTTTCGTACCGAGAATTTCTTCCGTTGTCAGCGTAATATACTCGTCCTGAACAAGCTCAATAGGTTCAACTTCGAGCTTTCCTGTCCGGATTTCCGGCCCCTTCGTATCGAGCAAAATAGCAACATTTTTGTTAAGCTCTTTACAAGCTTGGCGGATATTTTTGATCCGGTTGCCATGCTCCTCGAAATCACCGTGAGAGAAATTCAGGCGGGCTACGTTCATACCAGCCAAAATCAGTTTCTTCACATTTTCCAATGACTCACTGGAAGGACCGATGGTACATACAATCTTAGTTTTGCGCATTTGGGTTTTTCCTCCGTTTTCAAAGGTGCTACTTTATATCTTTTTCCAACAATTAAATCTACTACACTTTTTCCTATTTGTATAGGAAGTTCGTCATATTTATTGTTACCCGTTCCCAGCGTATTACAACATAGGATCTGGTTCCGAAGTTTTTAAAAAGGTATATTGGCCTATTTTTCGGAACTTTTGATACCGATCTTCCCTCAATTCGTCGCAGTTCATATTCAAAAGGTCGGCTAAATGGCGTTCCAGCGACTCCTTGATAGCAGCAGCGGTTACTTCATAGTTACGATGAGCGCCCCCCTTCGGCTCCGGCACGATATCCTCGATAACCTCCATGCGCAGGAGGTCATTCGCCGTAATCTTCATGGCCTCGGCAGCCTGATCCGCCTTGGAAGCATCCTTCCACAAAATCGAGGCCGCTCCGTTTGGAGAAATAGCCGAATAGATGGCATGCTCCAGCATCAGTACACGGTTGCCGACGGCAAACGCAAGTGCGCCGCCGCTTCCACCCTCGCCGATGATCACACAAATAACAGGCACCGAAAGCTTTGCCATCTCCCGCAAATTGCGGGCTATCGCTTCCGATTGACCTCTCTCCTCTGCTGTATTACCCGGATAAGCGCCCTTCGTATCAATAAATGTAATGATTGGGCGTTTGAATTTGTCAGCCTGCTGCATTAGACGCAAGCCTTTACGGAATCCCTCCGGGTGCGCGCTCCCGAAAAACCGTGCAATATTATCCTTCGTATCCTTGCCGCGTTGCTGCCCAATAACGGTTACCGGAATACCATTCAGCTTGCCAATTCCACCCACGACCGCCAGATCGTCGCCATACAGGCGGTCGCCATGCAGTTCAATGAAATCCGTAAACACCTGCCCGATCAAATCAAGTGATGTCGGTCGCTGATGATGACGAGCCACGTGCATTTTTTGCGGTGCTGTAATGTTCGTATATATTTCTTCCTCCATCTGGAGATAACGTTCCTCCAGACGGTTAATTTCATCGGTAAAATCAATTTGCTTATCCTGTCCGAATTGCTTGAGTTCTTCAATCTTCTGTCGCATCTCGACCAGGGGCTTTTCAAAAGGCAATTCGCCAGCCATTTATTCCACCTCTTTCGCGCTGTGCAAATCGAGCAGTTGGCCAAGTGTATCGCGCAGTTCCTTGCGATGTACAACCATATCCAATTGTCCGTGCTGCAAATTAAATTCGGAGGTTTGAAAATCGTCCGGTAGCTTCTGTCTGATCGTCTGTTCGATCACGATACGTCCGGCAAAACCGAATACTGCCCCCGGCTCCGCGATGTTAATATCTCCAAGTGTAGCAAAGCTGGCGGATACTCCACCTGTAGTCGGATCGGTGATAACGGAAATATAGAGCAAGCCCTGCTCGTCCATACGAGCGAGAGCCGCACTTGTTTTGGCCATCTGCATCAGGCTCAAAATACTTTCCTGCATACGCGCCCCACCAGATGTGGAGAAAATAATAAGCGGAAGACGCTTGTCTATCGCCTGCTCAATAGCGCGGGTAATTTTCTCCCCGACGACCGATCCCATGCTTCCAGTGAAAAAGTCAAAACTCATCACTGCAACAACAACCGGAAGCCCATAAATGAGCCCATCGCCCGTAATGACAGCCTCTCGCAAACCGGATTTCAGCGTCTGCTGTTCCAGCTTGCTTGCATAACCCGGAAAACCCAGCGGATCAACCGAAATCATATCGGCATCATATTCTGTAAATGTATCTTCATCGAGCACCATGCGAATACGATCCATAGCATTAAGACGCATATGGTGTCCGCATACTGGACACACTTTCAGATTTTTTTCTAACTCTTTACTGTATTGAATGCTTCCGCATTTGCCACATTTGGTCATAAGACCTTCGGGAATTTCCCGTTTGGGACGATCCGGCATGTCCGCTTGATCGCCGCTCAGCGCCCGTTCCGAAGGGATGGTCGCGTATTTACGCTTCTTTTGGAATAAATCTTTAAACACAACTACACCTCTCCAGCCGTTTATTTGTCAGCCGTAACCGATACAAGGTCCTCTGCCGTCTGTGCGGCATCTCTTAGCATTATGTTTATACACACGTCAACGCCTGTTTTGCAAAACATTACCGCCGATCGTGCATCCTTTGTTCCATTCATGCTGCTGTATCACTTCCGCCGTTCCGGACTCAAGGGCGCAAAATCGAATTAAGCACTTCCTGTATTTCTTCGACTTCACCCGAAGGCACAAGTATCTCAAACTGCTGCTTGGATGCGCTGATGGCCCGGGCCTGCACCATAAAACCTTCTTCCGACAGTTTGAGCTTAATCATGTCAGCCAGTCTGGCCGTCGGTGCAATATAGATCACCGTCCACATGCCTTGTTTCTACCCCCTAAGCCTCAAGTTTTGAGCCCATATAATAGACTCATGATAACATACCTTACTTTTTTCCCGCAACAAAAGCCCTTCTGCTCGGTCAAGATCGGTCAGAGGGCCCAGAAAATCATTGACTCTGTTCGTGCAGGTGAATCAAGTGTCCAATGACACGGGGTATTGCTTGGCATGAGGACTGCGATGAGCAATGCGCGAAGAAGCGGCAGCTGCCAGTCCGGCGACCAGATCGTCCAGAAATACATGAATACCGCTGCCTTTACGGTTTAGCTGTTCAATGATTCCCGTCTTTTCTTTATCCAGATAACCAAAACTGGTCAAGCCAATCATACCATACACGCTCGTAATCCCGAGGGCCAGCGTCTCGTCCACTCCGTACAGGGGTTCATCTGCCTCCATAATGGCTTGTAGCGGCTGGGGAAGAAGTTTTTTTTCGGCCAGCTCATCAAGCGCAATACCCGTGAACAGCGTATACTGCACTTCCCGCTTCTGCAAAACTGCCTTTACGCTGTCCACACATTCTTCAATGGTCAAATGAGGGTAATATTTTAGCTGAAGCTGAAAAACAATGTCCGCTATGGACTCGATACTAATACCTCTGCGAATTAACAGGGTTTCTGCATATTCATAGGTCATGATTTCCCTCCCGCCTTCACCATACATTTCTGTCTTCCAGCTTGCGGAACCTTATGATGTTGGATAAGTGCTGATGTTCCTGTTCCTCCAGTGTTCCAAGTGTATGCGGGAGGGGAGGAAAATGTTCATTATTTAACTTTCACCGTGCCTGCCCCCAGCATGGACTCCATCCGGTCGAAAAGCTGAGGCGAAGGCTTGATGCTGTAAGCATCACTCAACGCCAGCAAACGCTGGCTGCTCTCATAAAAGAGTACGGTAGGCAACGCACCGGGATGCTCCTGTAGCAGCGCCTTGAGGCTGACCAGCAAGCTGGCATCCTCCTCAGCCTGGCGGGTGATTTTGACAAACACCCGCTGACGGGCTGACGGCTCCGAACCACGCGGAGCCGAGGTTTGTTCGCTGGGAGCCGCTTCCGTGACGTGCGGCGTAGTGCCTGTGGCCGGGCGGGCCACCGAAACGGGCGGGACCGCTGGCGCCGTAGTCGGCTGCGCAGACGACTCGGCTGCCGACGGACTCGACGGCACGCGCGGCGCTCGCCCGCCGGGGCCGCCAGCGGCAGAGCCAGCCGCTGACGCGGGCTTTCCGGCCGCGGCGGACGAACGCGCCCCAGCACGTCGGCGCTGGAGAAGCCGCGCCAATGAATCCTCCGCCAGCGGGGCGGCCTCGTCCGCAAGGAGCTTGAAATGCTCGTCCTGGTGCTGCATTTTGGCACGAAACGCAAGCAGCGCTCCCTTTTCAATCCACTGGTGGCTTCGCTTCCACACTTCGGGAAACAACACGACCTCGCAGCGCTCAATCTGATCCTCCAGCTCGATAAAGGCCATAGCCTTCCCCTGTTTGGTCGTAATCGTCTTGAGCGACACAACCATACCTGCGGTCACGACAACCGCTTCATCCGGCACATCGCCCAATTCCATCAGACGCTCTGCATCGCTGCTTTCCAGCAACGACTCAAAATCATCCAGTGGATGCCCGGACAGATACAGTCCCAACAGCTCACGTTCCAGCTCTAGCTGCTGACCCGCACTGAATTTCGGTACATCGGGATATTCGATATCCCAATTGGGCATTTCCACAAAACCGAACATATCTATTTGCAAATCGTCACGTTCCTTGCGCCATTTGACCGCTGCATCCACTGTTTCATCCAGCATGGCAATCAACTGCGCACGATGACCTGGCAACGAGTCAAACGCCCCTGCCTGGATGAGCGATTCAATCACCCGCTTATTGCATACACGCAAATCCACGCGACGACAAAAATCGAGCAGGCTGTCAAAAGGACGCTCCTTGCGAACGGCGAGAATACTTTCCATCGCCTGCGTGCCAACATTTTTAATCGCGGCCAGTCCGAAGCGGATATTCCCCTGCTGCAACGGGGTAAACAGCACCCCGCTTTCATTTACATCAGGCGGCAGAACCGCCATATCCATTCGACGGCATTCGACGACATATTCCGCCACTTTCCGGTGGCTACCCATCACCGCTGTCAGCATGGAAGCCATAAACTGCACCGGATAATGGGCTTTAAGATACGCCGTCTGGAACGCTAGCACACCATAGGCAGCCGCATGTGCACGCGGAAATCCATAGTCCGCAAAACGGACAATCATATCGTAGACTCTTCCAGCTTCCTCTTCTGTATAACCCTGCTTGACACTGCCCTCCACAAAATGGCCACGCTCAAGGTCCAGCACTTCGCGTTTTTTCTTGGATACGGCGCGACGCAGCAGATCGGCTTCTCCCAGGGAAAAGCCAGCCATGCGCGAAGCAATCTGCATGATTTGTTCCTGATACACGATAATGCCGTACGTATCCTTCAGGATCGGCTCCAGATCAGGATGCGGATAATGAACCTCAATCTCCCCGTGTTTGGCCTGAATAAAGTTAGGAATGAAGCCCATTGGACCCGGACGATACAAGGCCAGTACAGAAATAATATCCTCGAACACACTTGGCTTTAGATCCTTGAGCACCCGGCGTACCCCCGCCGACTCCAGCTGAAACACACCGCCTGTGTCGCCTTTGCCTAGCATGTCATAGGTATGTGGGTCATTGTCAGGAATGAGACTAAAATCAGGCGTTTCCCCATGTTCTTCGGTAATCCAACGCATACAGCGTTCAATAATAGAGAGAGTGCGCAGCCCAAGAAAATCCATTTTCAGCAAACCGATCCGCTCCAGATTTTCCATCGAGTATTGCGTCAAGGGAACCCCTTCACTCCCCTCTTGAAGCGGTACTGCATCAGTCAGCGGAGTCCGCGAAATGACGACACCCGCCGCATGGGTTGAAGCATGACGTGGCATGCCCTCTACTTTAATCGCCATATCCAGCAGTTCACGCGTCTTGGGCTTGGTTTCATACAGTGTTTTCAGCTCAGGGGTGATCTCAAGCGCATGACGGATATTAATCCCGAGCTGCGCCGGAATCAGCTTGGCCGCCTTGTCCACCTCGCCATACGGTACATTCAACGCACGCCCAACGTCACGCACTGCGGCTCTTGCCGCCAGCGTTCCGAAGGTAATAATTTGCGCTACATGCTCGTTACCGTACTTCTGCACCACATAGTCGATAACCTCATCCCGTCGTTCATCGCTGAAATCAATATCTATATCCGGCATGCTAATCCGTTCAGGATTCAGAAACCGTTCAAACAGCAGGTTATATTTCAGGGGATCCACATTCGTGATATGAAGTACATAAGCGACCAGACTGCCCGCGGAGGAACCCCGTCCTGGGCCGGTAGCAATATGATGCTTATGAGCGAAAGCGATAAAATCCCACACGATCAGAAAATAATCACTGAATCCCATGCTGTCAATCGTGTTCAGCTCATAACTGAGCCGCTGCTCCAGCCTTTCTCGTTGCTCCGGTTGTTCCCACGCCAGATCACTCCCATAACGACGCTCCAGCCCTTGCACACACAAACTGCACAGATAGGACGAAGGAGTCATGCCTTCCGGCAGCGGACGATATTCAGGCAAAATGGATTGCCCAAATTCCAGTTCCAATTCGCATTTTTCAGCAATACGCACTGTATTGTCGATGGCTTCCGCCACATGGGGGAACAAACGAGCCATCTCCTCCTGGCTTTTCAAGTACAACTGACGGGTCGGTATACGCAAGCGCTCCTCGTCGTCGACTGTCTTGCCAGTTCCAATGCAAATCAGAACGTCTTGTACATCTGCATCCGGCTCAGTCAGGTAGTGCACGTCATTCGTCGCTACCAGCGGAATATCCAGTTCCTTCGCTAACGCGATCAACAGAGGATTTACGCGCTTTTGCTCCGACAGACCGTGATCCTGAAGCTCCAGATAAAAATCATCGCCAAAAATGTTGCGGTAGCGTTCCGCTGCCCGTCGTGCTTCGGCTTCCCGGCCATGCAGCAAATGCTGCGGCACTTCACCGCCCAAACATGCGCTTAAGCATATGATGCCTTCATGGTGGGTAGCCAGCGCTTCCATGTCGATACGTGGCTTGTAGTGAAAGCCCTCCAAATGGCCAATAGAGCACAGCTTCATCAGATTTTGATAGCCTGTTTTATTTTTGGCGAGCAAAATTAAATGATATATGGGCTGATCCTTTCGGCTGCCACGCTCCTTGCGCGAGCCAGCCGTCATATAGGCCTCACACCCGATAATCGGCTTCATGCCGTTCTCTACACACGCTCTGTAAAAAGGAATGGCACCATACATCACCCCGTGATCCGTAAGGGCCAGTGCCTTCATTCCGTAAGCTGATGCCTGTTTGACCAACTCCGCGGTACGAGCCGCGCCGTCCAGCAGGCTATACTCGCTGTGAACATGCAAATGCACAAATGAACTCATGCGCTTCTCTTCCTTTCACCGCTTGTTTTTCTTCAAACTATTTTATCATATCCGCGCTGGTAGCGCCCATACAATAAAAGTACAGACCCGGGCGGACAAGCGCGGTCCTGATTCGTATACCTTATAGGAGGAAAAGAGCATGAGCACTTTTATATCCAAAGCGATTCTCGACTTCTTCATTGCCTTCGGCATCGTGCTCGGGGGAGCCATGCTCGGAGGAATGGGAGCTGTGGTATCGCTTCAGCCGCCTACTCAGACGATGCTGGAGGTTGCCGGAAGAATTAAAATATGGGCTCTTGCCGCCGCTGTGGGGGGAACAATGGACCCGATCCGCGTCATTGAAAGCAATATGCTGGACGGTAATTTGTCGCCTGCCATTAAGCAGATATTGTATTTGATTTTCGCCTTTTTAGGCGCTCATATGGGTGCAGAGCTGGTCAAGTGGGTGTGCGGCAACGGACGGCCGTGAGGTGAAACGACTATGAGAGTGCCTCCCTTTGAGCGCCTGCGCCCTTTTATGCATTTATCCTCCGTCTTCGTGCTGGGCATGATTACCGGAGCAATAGTCTACAATGCCATCTGGCACGCCAGCTTCAATGAGCTATGGACGAACAATCAGGACCTCCAATTCCAGCTTCAGCAAGCGCAGGAGGACAATAGAACCCTGCGCAAATACAGTAAGCGCCAGACTGTTGTCAAAGAAATCAAATTGATTGCTGAAGAAACCTCGGCCGAAAAAATTGACTCTATCAACCTGAAGGAGCTTCTTCGCCGCGTCAGCCGTGATTTAGAGGTACTGCGAGGCCGGGACATGTTCGAGATTGATTCCGACAGCAAGCTGGTACGCATGCTGCTTCACCAAAAAAAATACACCGTTCGTGACAAGGAGTATACGATCCAGGTCAAAACGATGCTTGTAATGGAAGGTGTGCTGCAAATTTGGCTGGAGGCAAAAGAAAGACTTCCGGAAAGTCATTGAGCTGCTCTACTCCGACTCCGCTTACTACACACGAATGGACACTAACCGTGTTCAATGGAGTGGAGCGTCATCACCGCTTTGCATACCAATTGATTTTCCCGTGAAATTGCAATTTCCAGCTTGCAGGTGCGGCGGCTTGTTTCCAGCAACATTGGACGAAGAACTATGGCATCCTCAATCTGTACGGGTCTGATAAAATAGGTCGTTAAATTGTCCAGCACATAATCCTTCCCGCTCATATCTCTGGCAATCCGGTAGCCCGCTTGTGTCATCACATTGACCAGCACGCCTTCCGAGATGGTACCCAGATTGGTCGCCATCTGAGGAATGACGAAGCCCCGAAAAAATAATGATCCGTCCTCATCACGCTCCTCTGCAAATCCGTTCCAAATGAGCTGGTCGAACGTCTCGCCGAGCTGTGGCTGCTTTTGGGCGTTGCGCAAGGCATCCAGTACCTCTCGCCGTGTGACGGACCCCAGCAGCTTGCGGTTGCGGTCCACGACCGGTAAATAATCCACACCTTCCCAAGCCATCATCTGCGCGGCCGAAGCGAGCGAGGTCTGGTAGGTCACTGTTACCGGATTGCGAATCAGGCATTTGTCCATCGTATGCTCGGGTTGCAGTCCCTCCACATCCTTGCGGCTGACGATACCGATCAGGCGGTTCCATTCATCCACCACCGCAAAATGGTGATTTCCAGTCATCACCGAAAGTTCTTCAAATTCGGTAAGGGTACTGTTGATTTTCAAGGTCTGCGTCTTCGGTTTACTTGCCGCGATGTCTTCAATCAGCATAATCTTCTTTTTGATCAAGCGGTCGAAAATCGCTCTATTAATCATAGAGGCCACTGTAAAGGTATCGTGACGCGAAGAAATGATCGGCAAACTGATCTGGTCCGCCAGTTGCTTAACCTCCCGGCTCGTACCAAAGCCTCCTGTAATCAGTACGCCTGCTCCCTGCTCTAGCGCAAGGGAATGCGCATCCTCGCGGTTACCAACAATCAGCAAGCTACCTGCATCAATGTATCGGGCCATAGCCTCTTCGCGCATCGCTCCAATGACATACTTGTGCAAGGGCTTTTCCAGCCCCTCGCTTCCCCCGAGCACATGTCCCTCCACGATATTCACGACATCGGCAAAGGTAAGCTGCTCGGACAACCCGCGTGGGCGCTTTTCCACCCGCACCGTCCCGATGCGTTCCTTGGTAATGACAATTCCCAGGTTCTCGGCTTCCTTCACGGCCCGGTAGGCCGTTCCTTCGCTGACGCTCATTTCTTTAGCCAACCTGCGCACAGAAATTTTGGAGCCTATTTTCAACTGCTCGATATGACGCAATAGCTGCTCATGCTTCGTAACTGCTTCATCTAGCCCGTCCAAATCTGTTACACCCCCAACGTTCAATCTGTATCATTCTGTATCTATTATAGCACACCCCCCCCTCTTTTAGACCCTCGTTAATCACGATAGTTCAGAGCTGAAAATAGCAAAAAGCGATCTCCTTTTTACAGGGACCGCTTTTTCAAATATTACGGATCGGCAGCATCAGAGCATGCTCATGACAAGCCGGGAGGAAACTTTTTATAGCGTGCTGCCTTTATCAGCTTCTTTATCCCATTTCATCTGCCACTGCTTCATTTTGGCCCGCCGTACACGCTCCAGCGTTTTCCGTTTTTCCTCATCCACGCCAAGCAAAAAGTGCAGATTTGCTCCGATGACAAGCAGCGCAAACAGTACCCATACGATACCGAAGCCGTTGACCCAGTTCAATCCGCCCGTAAGCGAGATGCGCGGCAGCGCGGTAAGCACCATAGCCAGCGCAATCAGTGTGTACAAGCCGTGTTTCCATTTTTTAAAAGGTCCCAATGTTATCCCTTCCTCTCCCTGTGACTCTATGTATCTAGTCTATGAGAGGGCAGAAAGGAATATGAGACAAACTTACAGAGACGAACCGTACAAATGCTGAAGGCTGTCTGCGATAATTTTGTTGACATCCTCAATGATCACACTCAGGCGGCGTTCGGCATCGAACAGACGGCGGATGTTCAGGTTCAGGCTTAGCACCTCGAACAGCTTTTCCATTTTTTCCATCTCTTCCTGTGCCGGCATATCACCGCTCATCATCCGCTGCTGTACTTCCATTTGGCGCTCACGGAAATCGTCGAGCATTTTTTTGGCTTCCGGGTCGGTTTCAATCAACTTCATCGCTGACGTGATTTCCTCCACCTCTTTACTTTCCTTCAACGCTTTTGCCAAATCATGGGCTTTGTCATAGATATTCATATTCGTTATTTCCTCCAATTCAAATCATCGTGCAAACATTTCACATTGTCCGTCAATCACCAAGGGATATATGTCCTCATATGATGAATCAGTGCTATTACAGCCCCTTCACGTTTCCCGTTACTTTTAAGACATCAAGTTGCTGCCCGGAAGGAGATCCACGATGTCCATCAAAAAAACAAGGATTCAAATCATCGGATCGGGCATCTTGCAGGATGACGTACTCATGGTCGGCGAGTCCTTGCTTCGCAAATGGAAAATATCCACAGGCCACCCCGTACAGCTCGCCTTCGGTTCGTTCCGCCAGCAGGTTACCGTCATTTCGGTACCCCGTTACAGCGGCTTACGTGTGGGAAGCGTACTGGCCCGAAAAATGGGAATTAACTCCAATTGCGAGCTACGAGTAACCTACAGCCGAGGACGCCGGACACTTCGAGTGGGCCCACTTATTAGCGTGCTGGTCAGCCGGGACTATCCCGAACAGCCCGACAAGCCTTTCGGGTCGATCACCCTGTTCTGCCGTGAACTGATCGGGGAATGCCGCAGACAAGGAGCATATGTGTATTTTTTCACCCCGGAGCATATTGGAAGTCAGCCCGAACGCGTTCAGGGATGGGTCTATGACGGAGGCTGGAAAAAGACGGTCATGCCCGCCGGGGATGTCGTCAATAACCGGCTTACCTCTCGTAAACTCGAGAACAGAACTAGCGTACAGCATTTTATGAAAGAAGTAAAATCGCAGTACGGCACGGCCATTTTCAATGAAAAGTTTCTGGATAAAAATGAAGTGTTCGATGCGCTTAAATCCAATTCGTCCCTGCGCAAGTATTTACCCGAGTCCCATTTGCTGCAAACCTTTGCGGTCTTCAAAAAAATGTGCAACCAGTACCCCACTGTTTTTCTCAAGCCTGTGCGGGGTAGTCTGGGCAAAGGTATTATGCGCATTACAAAGCAAGCCGATGGCACATTTTACGTGCTGTCCACTACCGCCGGCGCACCACGAAAGCAAACGTATGCCACGATCGAGAAGCTGTACAAAGGTATGGCAGGAAAAATGAAAACGACGCGCTTCCAGCTCCAGCAGGGCCTTACCCTGATTGATCACGGCAAGCGTCCGGTTGACTTTCGTGCGCTTGTGCAGAAAAACGCCTCTGGCGCATGGACCGTGACCTCCATCGTCGCCCGGATTGCCGGGGGCAGCCATTTTGTGTCCAATCTGGCGAGAGGTGGCACGCTGAGCACAGTCAAGGAGGCCTTGGCCAAAACCACGCTGCCTGCCTTAACCAAGTCGAACGGCCAAACCCATCTGAAGACAGCCGCGCTCGAAATTGCAACCGGAGTTGAGAAAGCGATCCCTGCCCATTTTGCGGAATTTGGCATTGATCTGGCAATTGACAGCATGGGGCATATTTGGCTGCTGGAGGTCAACTCCAAGCCGTCGAAAAATGACAATACGCCGTTAAATGATCAAAAACCTCGGCCGTCCGTGAAAAAAATGATTGAGTATTGCTGTTTTTCAGCCGGATTCAAATGAATCCGTCTCTTACGGAATTCGGCTGCCAAAGGAGGCTGTTATCGGTGTCTCTTGTCGTACCAGACACACTGGGTGTGCTCGTCAGCCGGAATCAGGCGGCGATTCCCCCGATTACCGAAGCGGAGTTTTGCCGCAGGCTAAGTCTGTTGGGCAGGCGCTCCGGCTTTAGCGTAATAGCGTTTACTGCGGAAGGAATTTCGCCCGAAGATCACTCCATACGAGGTTATGCCTATCGTGACGGAGTATGGACATCCAGCCGCTTTCCCCTGCCGGATATTGTGTATAACCGCTGTTTCCATGCCCACGGGAGCCGGAACGCCGGGCACGCGCTGCAGCACATGGCAGAGCAGGGATCACGCAAGCTCATCTACTGGTCGCGTAACTTGCCCGGCAAATGGCAAGTGTACCGTGCGCTGCACACGATAGATGAAGTGCGTCCCTATGTGCCGCCTACAACGCCTTACCGGGACACGGCTCAGATTGTGGAATGGCTGCACCGCTATTCGGCGCTATTTATGAAGCCCCAGGCCGGAACTCACGGTAAGGGCACGCTGTATCTCCGGCTATCGGATGGAGACGCTGGACTGCTCGTGCAGGGCAGAGACTCCCGAAACCGTCCGTTCCGGCGCTTGTTTTCCGAGCTGGATGCCGGATTGTCATGGGTCAACGGGATTGCAGGCAGACGCTCCTATATCGTGCAGCCTTATTTGAAATTAACGAGCCAAAGCGGTCATCCCTTTGATGTCCGCGCGCTCATGCAAAAGGATGGAAAGGGTTGCTGGCGTCTGACGGGCTTTGCCGTGAGAGAAGGCAGGAAAGGAACCCTGACTTCCAATCTGCATGGAGGGGGCGCAGCCCATCCGGCAGAACCTTACCTTCGTGAACAATATGGCGCGGACAGCACGCGTCTCATCATTGGACAGATGATGGCGCTGTCCCTGACCATTACCAGGGCGCTGGAGGAACGATATGGCCGCCTTGGCGAGCTGGGGATTGATTATGGTATTGACCGGAGTGGGAACATCTGGCTATTGGAGGTTAATTCCCGGCCGGGTCGGGCCTCCTTTTTCCAGACCCGTCAGCCAAAGTGTGCTTTCCGGTCAGTCAACCGCCCACTCGAATATGCTCGATATTTAATGACCCATTCCAAAGTGACAGGGTCAAAGGGCGCAGACACCTCCCTTGAACATATGGTATAGGAGGATAAACAGATGAGTTTAACGCATTGCAATGTGCATTTCTCACAGCAGCCCGACAAGGTGGCGTATATATCCACCGCCTTGTTGAAAAGCCTTAAATTATCCGGAGCCAAGTCCATTCGTCTGCGGCTCGGTAAGGATCAGATTCCCACCATGATAAAACCGATTCAGAAGGCGGGACGCCATCTGTACCTGACCTCAGGCTTGCGTAATGCCATCCGGGTTCCTAAAAGCGGGTCCATCTATTTGCGGAATCTGGACGGAGATATACAGCTCGGACCGTTAATTGGCGTGCTGTCTGACGGCACCACCTCTGCCACCCGCCCTTTTGGCTCACGCACGGGCTTCATTAAGCAACTGCTGAAGGAAGGCAGCAAGAATTCTTATATTTTTGCCTTCACTCCTCGGGATATCAACTGGCAAAATGATACGATTAACGGCTATTTTCTGTCATCAAACGGGGTGTTTTCACGCAAAATTGTACCTTTACCGGACGTGATTTACAATCGGCTGCCGAGCCGCCGCTCTGATTTTTCCCCAGCGATCAATCAGCTGCGCGAACGCTTTTCACGCAAACGGATTCCCTTTTTCAACTGGAGCTTCTTCAATAAATCGGATATCTATCATCTGCTGGAAAATAATTCAGAGGTTAACCGTTATGTCCCCGAATCGTATATGAATCCCAGCTCAGAACGTATCCGAGGCATGCTGGAGCGTCATCAATTTGCTTATTACAAGCCAAGCGGAGGTAGTCTCGGTAAAGGAATTTACCGTCTCTCCCATGTTCCCAAGCAAGGTTATTATGTAAGGTACCGCAAGAAAAACAGCAATGTCTTGCTGCGCTTCAACTCTTTTAACTCTATGCTACGTATGCTCCAATCCAATCAGGGCCAGTCGTTGAAGGGCTATGTCATTCAGCAGGGTATCCAACTGATTGAGATTGACAATTGTCCGATTGATTTCCGATTTCATATGCACAAGAATGGCAACAACCAGTGGGTCGTCGTCGGAATTGGAGCCAAAAAATCCGGACGCGGCAGTGTCACGACCCATATTAAAAACGGCGGCTCCCTCATGACACCCGAGCAGGCGCTGAACCGGGTATTCGGAGACCGGGCGGGCGAGGTGCTTCAGCGTGCCAAGAATGTAGCGGTTACACTCGCAGAAGCCATCGAGTACCATCACCAGCATCTGCTGGGTGAAATTGGCTTCGATCTGGGCATTGACCAACAGGAAAAGGTATGGATGTTTGAAGCCAATTCCAAGCCCGGGCGATCCATTTTTCAGCATCCATCGTTGCGTGCGGAGGGTAAAGCATCCGTGGAGCATATTTTGGACCACTGTCTTTACCTCAGTAAATTCCGCAGAAAAGAGGAACTATGAATACCCGGGCGGAGTACAAACCAGTCGTTGCCATATTGACCGTGCACGACGAAGGACAATTTTTCAAGGGAAATCGGCGCAATTTCAGGGATATTCTTGAAATGGGGACGCGGATGGGCTATCAGGTGTACATTGTTACTGTCAGGGACCTGAAGCTGACATCGGAGACAGTCAGGGGCTATATTTTCAACAAAACCTTACAGACCTGGGAGGAACAAAGTTTTCCACTACCGCAAATCATTTATAATCGCATCCCGAACCGCAACTATGAGCTTAAAACTTCTGTTCGCACAAAGTTGAATGAAATTTCTCATGCCTCTGGCATTGAACTGTACAATCCGGGCTTTTTCAACAAATGGGAGCTGTTCAAATGGCTCCGTGCTTCGGAATCCACTCGTCAGTTCGTACCAGCGACCAAACGCTTAAGCAACCTGTCTTCCTTGGGCAAAATGCTGTCTGTGTATCCATACCTGTATCTCAAGCCAGAGAACGGCAAGGCCGGAAAAGGGATTATGATTCTCAAATACCGACCGGACCTTCTCATGGCTTACAGGCTGACGATTCAGCATGACAAAAAAAGTGTAACCTACCGATCTGTATCGCTGTCCCGACTGTGGGGACGTATTCGCCGGGAAGCTGGCGCTTCGCCTTATATCATTCAGCAGGGCATCGAGCTGGCAACCTATCAGAAAAAGCCCTTCGACCTGCGTATCCTGGTGCAAAAAAACACCCACGGCTCTTGGAGCACTACGGGAGTCGGTGCCAGACTGGCGGGTAAGGGGAGCATTACAACGCATGTTCCGCGCGGCGGAAGTGTGGAAGACCCGTTCAAGCTGCTATCTGCGCTGTTTGGACCTGAGAACAGTAAGGATCTGTTGAACAAGATTAAAAGTACCGCCATACAGATTGCACGCCAAATTGAACGAGGCTCCGGTCTTTCCCACGGCGAAATGTCCATGGATTTGGGCGTAGATATGTTCGGAATCCTTTGGTTTTTTGAAGCCAACTCCAAACCGATGAAATTTGACGAGCCAGAAATTCGTCAAAAATCGCTGAGACGCATATTCCAGTACAGCTCCTATTTGGCCGAACGAATGAAATTATGAGTCAAGGAAGTGGAATCATGCCACAAATTAGCGATGTTCAACATTTGCCTGCCCGTAGCTGGCTGCTGAGACGACGGCAGCTGCTATTTCTGGCCCGTAGCTCGGGCGGCATGCGCATTACCCGCAATGCCTTGCGGCAGCTGGCCATTTTAACGCCGGAGCAATTAAAAGCACCCGGCTCCTCCCTCCTGTGCGCTTATCTGCGCACGGAGCAAGGACTGCGGATTGCAGGATTTTGCCTCACTCTGAATTACGGTGAGGATGCGTGCATCGTGATCGTTCGTCCACTTTACCGGGGTCGCAGACTGGGCGCTAGACTGCTGTCCGCCCAGCTCAAACAGCTGCGCCGCCTGACGTGCAGCGTGGCCGCCGACAATATGGCCAGTCTCAAAACCTGCTTTCGCGCTGGACTTGTTGCGGATGACATAACGAATGGACCGACCGGAAAGCCCACCCTAATATTTCGCGGGGAGTTATCCGAAGATGAGCAGACGGCAGAGGAAGGTGGAATGCTGTGCCAAAACCTGTCCTAGGCATCATGACCTTGTATTTGAACAACAAGAAGCAATTGGAGGAACGCGCCATATATGAGCGCATGATTGCAGAAGGGAACAGACTGGGACTGGATATGTATGTATTCACTCCCGCAGATGTCCACAAGGATCGCAGGCTGCTTCTTGCCCAAATGTATGATCCACACAGCGGTAAATGGACCCGAAAATGGCGGGAATTCCCGGATATGATTTTCGACCGTTGTCGGGTACAGCGCAGTGAGCGGTATCGTCAGTTAAAGCAATTTCGGGTGCAATATACAGATCTCGTATATTTAAACCGACCGCTAAGTAACAAATGGGCCATTCATCAGCAGCTTGCAAGAAGGGTCGCCTTTCGATCCCATCTGCCCGAAACAGAGCCGTTCACAGGATTTCATAGCGTAAGGCGGATGCTCAAAAAAAATTCACTGGTCTACCTCAAACCGATTAACGGTACAGGAGGACGCGGTATTTTACGCATTGAGCCTGTTAACAAGCAAGGCGGTCTGTATCTAATCGAGGGCCGCGATCGCAAGCGCCGTATTATTCCCCAGCAGCGAGTGCGTCTGGATCGACTGGAGCCGCGTCTAAGTAGCTGGAGCATGGACAATTACATTGTTCAGGAGGGCATTCCTGTGCAGCTGCCCAATGGCAGGGTTCACGATTACCGCATGCTGGTGCAAAAAAATGGCCAGGGGACATGGGAGTTAACTGGATGCGCAGGACGGATCGGGGCACATCGCAGCGTTACTTCCAACCTGCATGGCGGAGGCAAGGCGGTACCGATGAATCAACTGCTGACACAATGGATTCGTAATGAAGATCAGAGAGAGAAGATCACCAAGCAAGGGGAACAGCTGGGGCTGGATATCGCAGCTTATCTGGAGGAAAGCTACGGGGCATTATGCGAGCTTGCGCTCGATTTGGCGATCAACAAGGACGGTCACATTTACGTACTGGAGGTCAATCCGAAGCCAGCACGCGAGGTATTTGCACGTATTGGTGAAAAAGAAACCTACCACCGCTCTATCGCCAAGCCCATGGAATACGCCTTATGGGTCTATCACACACAAATTAATCCAAAACCTCTGACAGATCACAACATAGAGAGCAAAGCAGAGAATAAGGCAAAGGAAGGCTCCGCGTAAAAGCGGCAGCCTTCCTTTGTTTTGTGATATGTCAGATATACCTTAATGGTTACTTTGCGTTTTTATACAATGTGAGCAGCTGCGTGAAGTCCGTAATAATTGCATCGGAACCCTTCAACTCGTCGTTTACGCCAAATCCAGCATAGGCGCAGCCAATGACCGTTTGTCCATTCTTTTTGCCTGCCTCCACATCGGAAGATCGGTCGCCTACCATCCATACGTTGGAAATTCCGTGCTTACTCAACAAAATCTCCAGCAAATTCACTTTGGATAGTGTGCTGTATTCACCAGCGCTATACAGTCCTTCAAAAATCGGGACCAATTCATATGCAGCCGCTATCCCTTTCACATAATCCTCCAGCCCATTACTGGCTACGAACAATCTTACACCCTGTTCATGGAGGGTTTGGAGCGTTTCTTTTACATGCGGATACAGGGCATGACTTCCGTTCTTCAATCCCTCCAGTTCCAGCTGGAGCAGCAGCTCGTCCGCTCTTCTGTGGGCCGCTTCGCTGGCTTCCGGCATCACTCTTCTCCAGATTTCGTCCAGCAGCATACCCAAACTATTCAAAATAAGCTCCTCTGGAGGCGTCTCTCCTTCAAAAAGACCTTCGGCGCGCAGCGCATCAAACAGCTTGTGATACGCAGGAAGCAGCAGCGTCTCCGTCTGAAAAAGTGTACCATCCATATCAAATACCATAGCCTCAGGTTTCTTCAACACAGGTGCATTGTTCATGTAGTTGTCAGTCATTCCTTTCCTATGTAGGTTTACATTTCCGACCCCTCTCATGATAAGCAATAAGAGAGGTCCGTGTAAACCTCATTGCGCATACCGTTAGCTCTTGTATTTTTTCAAAACAGCCCTAAAACAATGCAAACCGCCCCACAAATCTGTGCGCAATGCATCCGGCGGAAGATTAAGATCAACCTCGCTCCAGTACGAAAACCCCGCCTCACCTATCCATTGCTCCATCGCAGACAGATTAACCGTAGGGTAATCAAACGTCAGCAGAAGCAGTCCGTCATCTCGCAAAGTCCGGTGAAATTCACGCAGGGTGGCTAGCGAGTCATCAGGGGTTAGATGCTCCAGCACTGATATACATACAATTTTGTCAAAGCTGGCCGTCTCATAAGGCAAGGCGGTTAGATTAGCATGCGCGGAGTGAAGACGAACCGGTAAAATTTCCTGGACACGCTCGGCAGCCTCCTCTCCGATATCACGGCGCACCTCGGCCAATATGGCATCCACGGAAACGATTCTCATATCCAGATCACAGGCATAGGCCTGAGCGCAGCGGCGAGCCAGCTCAAACTTGAACGGATGCGGGATACCACATGCCGCGTCAAGCACCGTATCCTGCCCGGACACAAAGTGCAGACACCACTCATACTCATAGGGACGACTCCACCAGCTGTGGGGAAGCCTGTAGATCAGGTTGGAGGTATTGGGATCGGAATGTACGAAAAAACGGGAGAGGTACGGATCAGCGGTATTCATGGGATATAGCCTCCTTTTAAATGAAAGGTGATACAATGTGGGTTCAGATCGTATATTCCCCCAGCCAGCTCAGATCGCCCTTGCCACGCAGCATAGCTCATGACCACGTTTCTCTCCTTGAAGTTTGGCCAACAGTCCCATCTGCTCCGTGAACGTAAGCTCGCCATATAAAGGATGTGCCTGTATCAAGGCGTCCAGACCGGAAGGAAGCTGACGGGTGAACAGGGACATCGGACGCAGACCAGACTTCTCCAGCAAACGTGTCAGCGTGTGCTCTGAATAATGATACAAATGATCTTCCTCGGTAAATAAAGGCGAGTGAGCACCATAAGCCTCATTTGTAAACGAGTTTTTGTTGGGTACTGTAATGTATAACGTTCCATCCGGTTGAAGCTGCTCGCGTAAATCTGTTAAAAATGTCACCGGGTCTGCAATATGCTCCAGCACATGCCAGCATGCAACGGCCTCATATTCATGATGCAGTGATAAGGCAGTATCTCCCTCTGTTTCTGTCTCTGTATCGCCATTCCAGAAGCCAGGTAGTAGATCCACGTCATATTTGTATTTAGCATATGCGCGCGAGTCTATGGAAGGCTCAATGCCCACAGCACTCCATCCACTCTGAAGGGCAGCATGAATAAATTCTCCGGTACCAGATCCAATTTCCAGTAATTTTCCTTTTCCGGGACTGAACATATCCAGCAGCATGAGTCCGAAAAGAGCATGATCCCCGTAGGTTGAGGCGGCTGCACTATCGCGCATGGCGACCCATTTGACATTATAGATTTCTGCAATCATATTTTCAGGCTGGATATGATCCACATCATTGCGAAAAATAAGCCCGCAGGACCCACAACCTAACAATGTAAAATGTTCATACCGATGAAACAACGTCGTATTGGACGAGCCGCACAGTTTGCAAGCCATGCCCTGTGCTTCCCCCTTCCCTTTTCCATAAAGTGCGTCCTCTATTTCGCTTTTGGTAAGAGCATGGGAGCCAATAATAGCATGAACACCAGCAATCTTAGCGACAGCATTCTTGTCGACAGGATTGGCAGAGTTAGCCGCTTCATAAACAGGAGCAGATTCAACGAGATGGACACCGTTCGCCACTTGAACATCTTCAGCGGTATGAATTGCTTCAATTCTATTCTCTGCTCTAGCAGGATGGGTACCCTCGGCAATCGTATCTTGGATATTCGTGCCTGTATTCACAACGGAATTTACACCGCTAGTGTCTTCAGATTCAGCCTCATGTTGATTTTTTACACCCTCTCGGTCTGGGTCTATCCAGAGACTGAGCCGGGGAGTCGGATCGAATATGGACTCATATTGCTCCTTCCACCCATAACGGGCATCCGGGTCCAACTGTTGATAACGCTCGTATTTGGCGGTGCGAATAGCTGGTGTGTACCAGCCCCAGTGCTGGATACGATAGTCGCTAATCTCACTCGGAAGCTCAAGCACATTATCGGGAAATCTCCCACAGTGCAAATATTGCTCCTTCCATTTATAAGGGAAGCTATCCCGATATCGAGTCAAAAAAGGGCGGTAGTAACGATGAGCCTGCCAGTAATCATCATCGCGATAATGCGTGGGAGACCACATATCAAACAGCCTGAAACAAATGGTATCGGCTTTCGTTCCGGCTAATAGAGCATGCACACCTTGGACAAATCGGGATTCGAACATTTCGTCAGCATCCATGTTTAAAATCCATTCCGGGTAAGATGCCAGCGTCTCACTCCACTGCTGCTTCCGCAGCTCCACTTCATTCGTAAAGGAGGCCCTTTCATTACGAATCAAACGCAGTGGAATCCCCTTTAGCAGGTCTCGGCACAAATCACCACTATCATCACGGCTGCCATCATCAATAATGACCGCTTCATCAATATATTCCCGATGACTTCGGAGCACTTCTGCGAGCTTGCGATCTGCCTCATTGCATATCGTCATGCTCAGCGTCAGTTTGGGCCTGGAGACAGGCGGAGCATGAAGCTCACTATGTCGTGGACCAGAGAAAGCTGGTGGCACGACAAAAGAATCCGTAGCATACTTTGCGAAGACAGCAGACTCGCGGAGATCCCGTGGAATGGTAATTTCAGGCGGCGTAGAGGAAGTGCTGGATGGATCATTTTCTGACTGCGTAATTCCATTCAGGGTCAGTAGCAATTGTTCCGCCTTGATGCGGTCCCCTTCCCGGTACATATGCATGGCAGGATAGTGAGTATCTACAAAAAGCGGAAACCCGTACGCCGCTGCGCGGATGCAAAAATGTCGATCCTCTCCCCAAAAAGAAACGTTAGGGATTTTACCAAAATGAATTCCGACTTCCAGCGCCCTTCTGCGGATTAAGGTACAAGCACCCAGACCGCCTACCTCATACAAACCGGGAATATGCAACTGATGTATAAATTGCAGCTCGCGATGTGCCCGTTCTTCTGCCGACAGCACTTCTCCTTCTTCACGATGGAACAGATTGTATTCATCACTGACCCATACCTGAGGCAATAACGCCCCATCGGGCTGCCAGCGTGTCCAGAAAATCTCGGATACGATATCCTTCTCTGTCTCGACCAGTCTGCATAAGGTGCGGGAATGGAGGATCAGGTCTGAATCGACCAAAAATAGCGCGTCGTAATGATGCTGAAGCGCGTAGTCAATGAGACGATTTTTGAACCCGGCCACTTTCCAAACGAGGGAAGGCGGCCAATAATGGGTATGCTCATCACTTCGGTTCTCATATTGCTGCAAGCCTGACAGCGGTGGCAAAACACGCCCCGGGAGCCGGTCCGCAAAATCGGCCAGCCATTGGCTTGAAGTTGGATTGTCATTATCATCGACGAACAAATAATCCGGCAGCACATCGGGTGCTTCCAGCCGCTCCAAAGCTTGGAGAAATAAAGCTAATATTTCGGGCTTCTGATGCACCGGGCTACCGATTAAAATACGCATGAGTCGACGCCTCCCATCAGGCGGAAGCCTCATAACCGTTCCTCCTGCTTGCTCTGACGCATACGATAATTGCGATGAAGCGATAAGGGAGCGAGCGTGATATGAATGGACTTACACCTGGAAATATCGATGAAAACAACATCAATGCACTGCTTGCCTGCATCGCCTTTCAAGAGCTTTCATTAAGTCACCTGATTAATGCTGAAGGTGAGAAAATACAATATGCCGTCGGGACCCTTCCCGGCCTTACACCACCCGCAGGGAGCATTGCCGAGCTTCTGGAGGTAAATAACAGCGTACAATCGGTTTTGAATTGTACGTTTTTAAACGAGCTTGCCCTGCTGGCTCAGCTCCAGTGCCTGCTCAATCCGTCAGGCATCACCGGGGCAACCTGTTGTTTTCCATTTGGAAGCACTGGAGCTACTGGAGCTACTGGGGCTACGGGTGACACCGGAGCCACGGGAGTTACGGGAGTTACGGGAGCGACAGGCGACCCAGGGGCCACGGGTACCGCTGGCGCCACGGGCGCTACAGGGGCCACAGGCATCTCAGGCGCGACGGGGACCACAGGGGCCACAGGCACCGCTGGCGCCACCGGGCCTACCGGACCCACGGGTACCGCGGGGGCTACCGGGACCACAGGGGCCACAGGCACCGCTGGCGCGACGGGGACCACAGGGGCCACAGGCACCGCTGGCGCCACCGGGACTACCGGAGCCACGGGTACCGCGGGGACCACTGGGACTACCGGAGCCACGGGCGCTACAGGGACCACAGGGGCCACGGGTACCGCGGGAGCTACCGGGCCTACCGGGGCCACGGGTACCGCGGGGGCC
>NZ_JBITPI010000007.1:0-45609 GCF_050467745.1 Paenibacillus sp. NRS-1781 | reverse complement strand
TTACAGGAATGGCTCCTTTATATATGAGAAGGCAATACGGCATCACAGCAAGGGCTAGGGAATGGTGCACTGGAGATGAATTCCCCCTCATTGTTCTTCCACTAAATTAAAAATATAATTTATAGGAGTGGTGAGTATTATGGCATACACATATTCACAAATTGCAGCATCTAACGGAGTCGTTCTGCATTCAATCAAAACATCCCCAAACAGCGTCTACATGAAGGCTCTTCCCGGTGGGTCCTCGATTGCAAATCAGAATACAGATGGTATCAACGGTAGTTTCTTCGATTTCTCTACTGGTGCATTGCTGACGATTGCCGTAAACAATGACGTTCCAGTCGGTGGTAGCAAAGGGGCATACGGCTCAGGTTATGAGAACGCAAAATACGCTCGGGGTACGCTGGTATGGGATTCTCGTGAAGGCGAGTTCTCTGTTCAGGTGGTGAGCTCGGCAGCAAGTCTTGCTGTAGTAAGTCGCAATCAGTATTGGGCGCAAGGTGGAATCAGTATGGGATTGAATAACGAATCCGGATGGGCCGCTCAAGCGGATAAAGAAAATATGCCAAACCGCACAGGTTCTACAGAGCGTGCAGGTTTGGTATATAATAACGCAAAGAATGTCTGGCTCGTTGTTACCAACACAAAATGCACGGCTGCACAGTTCCGTACTGCAATTAAAGAAAAAGTTGGTTCCGGTACGCTGGTGAACGGTATCTTCCTAGATGGTTCTGGTTCTGCACAAATGAGAGCAGGAACCGTTAAGGCAAGCGGCGATGGACGTAAAGTTTTCTCCATGGTTGCCTTACGATAATCTCAAAATCAAGTAGAGGGTGCTCGCCAGCCCCTCTTCACCCTAAAGATGCCTGGGACATACAATAGAACGAAGGCATCATTCGATTGATGTCTTCTTTTTTACATAATTTAAAAAATAGAGTAAATTATTATAAAGGCATTGCAACTTTCTTTAACATAGGATTCGTTATAGAAAGAGAAAGGATGTGTTAATCTAAATATGAACAAACCTGCTCAAATTATTTCTATTCTTATACTTTCTGCAAGTGTAAGTGTATTTGCTGGTTGTGGAAAGCAGGAAACAACAGGTACATCCACTAATGAAACAGTACCACCAGCCTCAGAATCGGTCGTAAAAGAAGGACCAGATCAATCAGTTGCCCTGCAAAACTTGGACGAAATCAAATGGAATGAAGTTAAAGACCCTCTGATTGAGGATGCCATGATAACAAAACTCAAATCGGCAATAGCCGCCTTTGTGTCAAAAGATTTGGATCAATTCCATGCTGCGCTCGCTCCAAACGTTGGAACAGCTCACGATTATCTCTTCGATCATCCGGTGAAGTTTACTGGTATTGCCGAAGCTGTAAAAGAAAATGATCGGATATTGGTACCTGTTATAGGCGAACGGCTTAATAAAGAAGAAGGATACTCACCTGATATACGGTATACCTTCTATTTTGAAAAAGATAAAGATGGAATATGGAAAATTGTTTCAATTGACTAATTAATTCTCATTCCATGCCAAGCAAAAAGACGTTCTGATTTGATCAGAACGTCTCAGATTGTCGAGAAACCCAGGTCATTTTACGGCCTTGGGTTTCTTTTTATGTTCAGGCAGATGCAAGATCGGGAAAACGAGGAGGTTACCCCCGCTTTTCTAGGCGATCCAGGTGGATCGCCATCTTCTTCATGTTCTGCACAGCTGCCGTCATCAGAGCCTGTTCCCTGACGTTCGGAAGTCCGCGCAAACGGCAATAGCGAAACCCATGGAGCTCTTTAGCGTCCGCGAAGCTTCGCTCTATCGCCTCTTTTCGTTTGCGGTACAACTTCTTGCCAGACTGACTAAGTCGGTTGTTCCGCACCCATTCCTTGCTGTCTTCCCAGACGTGCCGGGTCACCACCTTTCGGTGGTTTCGGGATTGTGTACACTGGCTTAGCAACGGACAACCTTTACAATGGTTTGGATCGGAAGCATACTGCCGGTAACCCTTGCGGTCTGTGGTTCGGTAATTCAATTCGTGACTCGCCGGACAAACATAGAGATTTCGTTCAGCATCAAAGGTAAACTTCCACTTTGGAAACAATCCTTGCTTAGGATGAAATCTTCGGTGTGCAATGACAGCAAAAATCCCTCGTCTTTGTAGTCCTCGACAAATGGGCGTGGTTAAATAACCTGAATCAAGCGCCACGGCTTCGACCTTCAATCCAAAGCGCTCTTGCTGGCGGTCTAAACGCGACAAATACGGCACGGAGTCATGAACATTTCCGGGTGTCACATGTACATCGGTAATCAGATTGTATTTCGTATCAACCGTACGGTGATCCAGATAAAAGAAGCCTTCTGGTTTACCATCACGGATCATATAACCACTGTCTGGATCGGTTTTGCTCACTTTTATTTCTTTCTCCTCATTCACTTCCTCTCTGGGTTTCAGGGCTTTTTTCCGTGCTCTTTCCGGTCTTCAGCCACAGCGGCGTTGAGTTCGTCTACGTAATCTTTAGTATTTTGCAGCACTTGTTGTTTCGTGTACTGGTGTTTATTCGCATTTGCTTTCACATGAGTGGAGTCAGTCACAAGAACACGTCCACCGACCATCCGGTGTGAAATGGCCTGAAGGACGATCTCATCGAAAATATCTTGAAAGATGCTCGTATCTTTAAATCGGGTTCGACGGTTCCAGCTAATGGTCGTGTGATCTGGAACCTTGTCCGTTAAACCCAGTCCTAAAAACCAGCGGTAGGCCAAATTCGTTTGGATCTCCCGCTCCAGTTGACGTTCGGATCGGATGCCATAAAAATACCCGAGAAAAATCATTTTAAATAAGATAACGGGATCAACAGCAGGACGCCCGTTATCTGTACAGTAAAGCGGCCGAACTTTTTCATTGATAAAGGAGAAGTCGATAAATTTATCTACTTTGCGCAGCAAATGATCTTGAGGGACCAACTCTTCGATGGAAACAAACTCGTACGCTTGTTGTTTTTATCGGTTGGAACGTAACATACACAACACCATCCGTTCTAAAAATAGTTACCTATATTATATAACATTAACGCGGTGTCGTCTTAAATCTTTTAGGCATAAAGAAAGCTGTCGAGACTTTCTCGACAGCCTGAGGGCCGAAGGTAGTTCCTTCGGCCCTTTGCTGCTGTTAGTCTTCAACAGAACTGATGTATCGAGGCTCAAAATACCTCTTTTCAGACTTGAAAAAATATTCTTCCCCTACGACTAGATGAGGAATAACGGATTTTGATGAGATATACAATTTCTTA
Organism: Paenibacillus sp. NRS-1781; assembly: GCF_050467745.1. Taxonomy (NCBI): domain Bacteria; kingdom Bacillati; phylum Bacillota; class Bacilli; order Caryophanales; family Paenibacillaceae; genus Paenibacillus; species Paenibacillus sp. NRS-1781. Next base: position 42,318 of record NZ_JBITPI010000007.1, on the reverse strand, counting down.
TATTCACCACCGTTAGCAGGATTACTCTGTATGACCAGGTAATCTTTATTTTTCTCTACTAATTTAGCGACTTCATGAACTGGAGATTTGTAATTAAAATAAATCACACCAATAAGTAGTGAAAAAAATATAATTCTTAAAATAAAGGCAGCAGTTTTGTTTTTTGTAATCAACACATCAATCACCTCCATTAATTGATCATTATACTATATCTATGATATTATTGGGAGTAGAATTACAATATTATTCCATTTTGGAGGTAAAAGATGAAAAAGAAGACAGGATTACTCTCGCTTGTGGTAGTTGGACTCCTTGCATTTTCTCAAGGCTCAGTTAGCGTGGCTAGTGCGGCAGAAATGGAGGTAATGGACTATACTCCACTGAAAATTGACAACAATCTAACGGTTAAAAAATTTTCTGATGGCCGTATTGAGCCGATTGAGAATGCAAAATCTTTGACGGAGAAACAACAAGACGAGGTCTTAAGCGAAATGGGTTATACCGAAAAAGAAAGTGAAGAACTCTCTGAGGCAGAGAAAGTTTATCTCATTACTGAGGGTGGAGTGAAAGTTAAAGTAACCCAAAGTGAAATGGTTCACAAATATTTTGATCTTAGTGGTAAGGAACATATAATTACACCAGAAAATGAAGCTGAAATCAACAAAATCAGAGAAGCTGATTTGAAAAAAATAAAAGGTGATAAGTTCAGCACATCTGCGATGGGATCTGTTAACGACGGTACTTTTTCAGGCACTTCTTCAATTCATTATATGGGGAAAACAGCAAATGGTAGAGAGTTCAAGTATTCATACGGAACACATTTTAGCTGGAGCAACATCCCTTGGTTTACCTTAACAGATAAGGTTGCGCATGCTTTCCAATCCCATACTACTGCCATTGGGTCAAAAGCCGAATTCTTTAATCGTACAGCAAATGGAAACTGGCATGATGGTGAATTTAGTAATATTGACCAGTCACAAACTTTGGGAACTATTGGGTCAGTCCGCTTAATACCCATCAAAGAGCAATACGGAACTTTATATACTGAAGTAAGAATACCAGTAGCGCATGATGGTAGTACAGGTAGCTTTGCCAATAGTTATGCTCATGCATATAGTGAAGTACCATTCGCTATATCTTTAGGTTCAGTGAGTATTACTGGGACTGGATTAGGCGATTTTTGGAGTTGGAGAAGCAATTTCACAATTGGTCAATGGGACTAGTAATATTTTTGACTGGAAAATGACCGCTTTATGGCCCGCCACTGGACTTTTGCTGTGGTAAATTTGTATCATGGAAAATCGAATAAGGAACACGTCGCTGCTTTCGAGCCTCGGTGAATCAGGTCGGCCAATGTGCCGACCTTTTTTATATAATCCTTGCAGAATCTTTGGAACTCTTGCAGTTCTTGCTCCATATGAAAAAAAAGTAGAAGGATATAAATTTCACTTTGTAGAAGGATGCTGTTATGGGGAGGCGTTGTTTCATTGGGTTTCTGGCAATTAATAATCGCGTGGATGTGCACCGTTTGTTTGGTAATCATTTCTAAAGATAGGGTTAGCAAGTGGCTGCTCTATCCTTTGTCACTGGTATGCATATTGGGTACATTGGGTTTTTGGGTTTATAATCAATAAATTGGAAAATAGAGGAAATCGGAGCATTTAAAAAACGAAGCAACGTAATGAGTCTTGAAATTTTGACTCCAAGCACGCAATTCCGTTAGACGCCCTGTCATTCCTCTATCGCTCAACTATGATTTTAACGACTACTACTTCCCAGTCTTACTTTCCTTCCAAATAAGAAACAGGCTCTTTAACCTCTACTTTGGTGCCGCCAAATTCATCTTTAATGTATTTTTGGGTATCCTCGTTATGATACAGATCTGCTAACTTTTGAAGTCCTTTGTCATTCGCCTTATCCGATGAAGTGACCAGGACATTGATATTATTTTTGGTCGCCTGACTGATCTCTTCGTGGAACAAGGAATCCTTCAGCACATTCAGTCCACCCTCTAGAGCAATCGTGTTCCCGATCAACACCAAGCCTACATCCTGAATCACACGAGGACCCGTTTTATCGTCGATCAGCTCAAATTTCAGGTTTTTAGGATTGCTGGTGATATCTTTGACCGTGCCTAAAGCGTCATCAAAATCTGCTTTCAGCTTAATTAGGCCAGACGCCTCCAACAGCTTCAAGCCTCTTGCCGTATTGGCCGGATTATCTGCCAAAGCCACCAAAGCCCCGTCCGTCACTTCATCAATGCTTTTGAATTTTTGTGAGTAGATGCCCATCGGCTCCAGATAGGTTGTAGCAATAGCCTTCAAATCCGCCTTACTTTCCTTATTGTAGGTAACGAGATAAGCCCACGACTGGAATGCATTCACGTCCACTTCGCCTTCTTTGGTGGCATTGTTCGTTTCGATCCCGCCGTTAATTTCCTTCACTTGAATGTCCAGCTTGGCATCCTTGGCTGCTTGAGATTGGGCAATATGCTTCCAGATCTGTGCGTCCGATCCCATGGAGCCGATGACTATTTTCTGTGTTTCCGAACCGGAAGTGGAGCTGGCACCACTACTGTCAGAGTTTTTATTGCCACATCCTGCAGCTACTAATAATAAACTGATTCCTAATAGTAAAACGAATGATTTCCTCATCTCTACTTCCCCCCAGATCTTGCTAGTGCATCGTCATTCCGCCTGTAACATTAATCGCTTGTCCTGTCATATATGCGGAGAGCGGACTTGCCAAAAACAGTACCACATTAGCGACATCCTCCACCTCAGCCGTTCTTCCCAGAGGTACCTGAGAACAATCTTCCTCGTATATTTCTTGAGCGGTCATTCCACGAATGACGCCCCCCTCAATCCGTTCCCGATGCTTCATCGGCGTTTCTACAATGCCGGGACAGACCGCATTAACCAAAATATTTTGCGGCGCAAGCTCAATCGCCATAACCTTGGTTAATCCGAGAACCGCATGTTTGGAGGCGCAATAGCCCCCCATCGCCCGATATCCATTTTTTCCAGCCTGCGAAGCGATTTGAATAATTCGTCCCGGCTTATGAGCGTTCACCATTTCTTTGGCAAAACGTTTGGACGCTACATACAATCCAGTTGAATTTATAGAAAATACCTTCTCCCAGTCTGCTAACTCACTATCAATGACATAGTCCATTGTGGAAGTGCCCGCACAGTTTACCAATATGTCAGGGACTCCCGTTTCACTGAACAGAACATTGCACCATCTCTCAATATCGTCCGGCCTGGAAATGTCCAAATGAGTTTCAACCAACTGCGGATGGACCACTCGATACGGCTCTTCATAGGAAATATCAGCAGAAATCACTTTGGCCCCGCTTTGAATGAACAGCGCCACAATTCCCTTGCCTATACCTGACTTGCCGCCTGTCACTACCGCTGTCTGATGAGATAAGTCGATCGAAATCATAGATTTTAAAATACTCTTTCGAAAGGATCTCGGCTAATTCCAGCTTCCAATACAATTTTCACATATTCCTGTGCCGAGAAAAGGGAGTGGTCCTTGTAGTTCCCGCATTCTAAAGGCGTGACAGCCGGAACCTCCGTCGTTTCCAGAATTCTTTTCATGGTTTTTTCCAAAGCGACTGCAATTTCCTCGGGCTCATGTTCATTCCAAAGAATCAAATAGAACCCGGTTCTGCATCCCATCGGAGAAATATCAATAATCCCTTTAATTTCATCTCTCAAATACGTCGCCAACAAGTGTTCCAGCGTATGTACAGCGGCTGTTGGAATTGCATCTTCATTCGGCTGTAAAAATCTCAAGTCATACTTTTGGACTGTACTTCCTTTTTCGTCATGCTCTACTCCGGCTGCTCTTACATAAGGGGCTTTTACAATCGTGTGATCTAATTGAAAGCTTTCTACTTTTGCCATTTGTCTCGACCTCTTTTTCTGTAATTTATATTGAATAGATGAATTAACAGAGCTTCATGTAATTTTTAAAAAAATGCTTCAAAGCAACATTTCAGCAATTATACATCGGTTTACTCGGTTTTACAATATAAATTGTTATCCTTTTTTTCTTCCCACCGCCTCTTCTCCTTTGCCTGTAGGTTTTGACATAGTGTACAATATATACGGTAGTGCATATTTACGAAATAGATCGAGGACATCGTAAGCCTCACTTAGGAGAATGGCCTGTGAATGAACCGGATTGGAAGCACTTGAATGCTGTCCCTTTGCCCTTACAGGAATTTCAGCTACAGCTGGAGCAGAACGGAGTTAACGCCAAGCAACTGGAGGAATGGAGAAAGATCCCCGTCCTTTATCAGTTGGCTCTGGAGGAATTAAAGAACAAAATCAAGCTGATTCAGACCGAATGGAAGCTGATGGACGGCTTTAGCCCAATTGAGCATATCAAGACCCGAATCAAAGAGCCTCACAGCATTGTGGAAAAGGTTCGACGCAAAGGCTATGAGGTCACCCTGGACAATATACTGCGTGAAATTCATGACATCGCGGGTATGCGAGTTGTGTGTGCTTTTGTCAAAGATATTTACCGCCTGATGGATCACCTGCGCACACGGGAAGACATCCGCATTCTGGAGATCAAGGACTATATCGCCCAACCCAAGCCCAACGGCTATCAGAGCCTTCATGTGATTGTAGAAGTTCCGCTAATTCTGTTTGAAGGTACGCGCTGGATCAAGGTTGAAATTCAGCTCCGCACACTGGCTATGGATTTCTGGGCCAGCATGGAGCATATTTTGTACTATAAGTTCGATAAGAAAGTGCCTGAGCATGTCGTTAACGGATTATCCGAGGCTGCGCGTGCAACCTATGAGCTGGATCAGAAAATGCTAAAACTGCGCGGCGAAATCTTGTCGCTCAGTGAGGAGCAAGATCAAGCAGAATCCTCGGAGCAGCCAACTGCTGCGGAATCCTCTTCGAAGACACTCTCCCACGCCACGGATCACATCGAATCCCGGCCGCAGACCTGCTAGGCATGGGTGTATATGATCCTTGAACATTGGGCTGAGGCATCAACAGCCTCGATTCAGCTTCAGCATTGCAAATTTTGCGTTATGAGGATTTTGCAAAATCCTGATTATTAAATAAAGAGCGCTCAAAACCACTTTTATCGTGGCTTGAGCGCTCTTTTGCTCTATATTTTTTCGTCTTGCTCTATTTCTTTTATCCAGAGCTTATTGCTTCTCACGGATTTCTGTGCTGATTTTCTCAACGATATCCGCAATGCTGAGCGATCCCAGATCGCCTTCGCCCCGTTTGCGAACCGCTACAGTACCGGATGTTTTTTCATTTTCCCCGATGACGAACATATATGGAACCTTCTCCAATTGTGCCTCGCGGATTTTATAACCAAGCTTCTCATTGCGAGTATCTACTTCGACACGCAGACCTGCTTTCAGCAATGCATCCTGTATCTCATTGGCAGTCTCAATATAGTTCTCGGATACTGGCAGCAGCTTCGCATGAACAGGAGTCAGCCACAATGGGAATGCACCTGTAAAATGCTCAGTCAGGATGCCCATGAAGCGGTCAATAGAACCGTAGATGGCACGGTGAATAACGACTGGACGGTGCTTCTGGTTATCCTCGCCCACATAAGTGAGGTCGAACTTCTCAGGCATTTGGAAGTCCAATTGGATCGTTCCGCACTGCCAGCTGCGTTTGAGCGCATCGAGAATGTGGAAGTCAATTTTCGGACCGTAAAATGCTCCATCTCCCGCATTAATACGGTAGTTGATGCCTAGGTGATCCAGCACGTTTTGCAGAGCTTGTTCCGCTTGATCCCACAGCGCTGGCTCGCCCATAAAGTCATCCGGACGCGTGGACAACTCCACTGTGAAGTCAAAGCCAAACACACTATACATTTCGTTAATCAGCTTGATTACGTCCGTAATCTCTTGCTCAATCTGACCCGGAGTAACAAAAATATGCGCATCATCCTGACAGAATGTACGAACACGCATCATACCGTTCAACGCACCGGACAGCTCATGGCGATGCACTTGTCCAAATTCGGAGATACGAATCGGCAGATCGCGGTAAGAATGAAGCTCATTTTTAAACACAAGCATATGCCCTGGGCAGTTCATCGGTTTCAGAGCAAATGTAGTTTCATCTACTTCGGAGAAGTACATATTTTCCTTGTAATGCTCATAGTGTCCCGATTGCTCCCACAGACGATTGTTCATCATCAGCGGTGTGCGTACTTCCTCATAGCCATGCAGGCGTTGAATTTCGCGGGAGTAATCCTCCAGCGCAGTACGGACAACCATACCTTTAGGCAGGTAGAACGGCATACCCGGTGCTTCCTCGGAGAACATGAACAGCTCCAGCTCTTTACCCAGCTTGCGGTGGTCACGTTTTTTCGCTTCCTCCAGCAGGTGCAAGTGCTCATCCAGCTGTGCTTTTTTCGGGAATGCAGTTCCGTAGATACGTTGCAGCATCTTGTTGTTGGAATCGCCTCTCCAGTATGCACCTGCTACACTCAGCAGTTTAAAAGCTTTAATGCGGCCTGTAGATGGCAAATGCGGGCCACGACACAGGTCAAAAAATTCGCCCTGATCGTAGATCGTGATTTCCGCATCCTCTGGCAAATCGCGAATCAGTTCCAGCTTCAACGGATCTTCCAGCTCTCCGAAAATACGAGTTGCTTCCTCACGGCTAACGACACGACGTGTAATCGGCAGATTCTCCTGAGCGATCTTCGTCATTTCCTTCTCGATCTTCGCCAGATCGTCAACGGACAACGGGTTTCCGATATCAATGTCATAGTAGAAGCCACTGTCAATGACTGGACCAATACCCAGCTTTACGTTTTTCTCACCGTAAATGCGTTTGAGGGCTTGTGCCAGCAAATGCGCTGTGCTGTGACGATAAATTTCCAGACCGTCCCCGCTATCCAGCGTAATAATTTCCAGGTCGCTGTCCTGCTCCAAAACAGTATTCAGATCCACAGCCTTCCCATTCACTTTACCTGCTACTGCATTCTTTTTCAGACCGGAGCTGATCGAACCCGCCACGTCGGCAATGGTTACACCCTGCTCGTACTCCCGTACCGCTCCATCTGGCAATTTCACTTGAATACTCACGATTAAAGCCTCCATTCAAATTGTAGGTACATGCTATATATCAAAATTGAACGCAAAAAAACGCCTCTCTCCCTCAAGGGACGAGTGCGTTCAGCTCGTGGTTCCACCCTAGTTCGGTCCGCTCCTGCACGTACATTCATGTTCATTAAACATGTTCATGCACGACATGCGTGACCCTCCATTGGTATCCGTTAACGGGGATAAATCGGTAGGCGCTTACTGATGTCACTGTCACATTGCACAGCTACAGGTTCAACGTCACGGCTACAAAGGGGTAACTTCACTTGCGGTTGCCGGAAAAGCTCTCAGCCAAGTCTTTTCTCTCTGAACGGCCCTTCAAGGAAATCCTGTCTTTGGTCAATGCCTTGAATATCACTATATGCTACAGCATTATAGATCAAATCCGCAGCTATTTCAAGTGGGCGTTTATGTACATCTATTTACATCATTCCAAAAGCTCTGTAATATAAACCTATCTAGACGATATCGTACAGAAAAAAAAGAGAGGGGGAAGAAAAGATGCCCAAAATCATTGTCACAGAAGAGCAATGGATTCAGGAAGGAATTGGACGGTTTGAACAGGGTGGAATCGAGCAGCTCGTTATCGAAAAAATGGCTGTTTCTTTAGGATGCAGCAAGAGCAGTTTTTATTGGTATTTTGACAATCGGAGCAGCTATATTAGACAGATTGTTGAGACGTGGAAGGAACAGACAACACAACAGGTTATTGCATCGTCCATTGTCCATGCTACCGCAGACGAACGAATCAGAGACGTGCTGACCCGAATGTTTGGGACGACGAAACGGGGAGACTTCCTGTTTTATCTACGGAAGCTGTCATTGAAGGATGATACGTATCACTCCATTCTGGATGAAGTGGAACAGATGAGAACGGAGTTTATGCAGCAGTTATTTATCCAAAAGGGTATGCAGCCAGAGAAAGCCTTCCAGAGATCATGGATGTTGTACCATTATTACTTAGGGTGGTATGAGCGGCACAAACAAGAGACGTTAAGTGATGAAGCCATTCAGCAGCATGTTCACATGATTTGGACGGAGTGGATTTCAATTTAAGGAGGATGTCATATGTTGGAGCTTCTCACATGGGCGGTTGGCGGAATTCTTTTTATATTGAGTGGAATGCATGTATATTGGGCATTTGGCGGGAAAAGAGGATCTAAAGCGGCGATCCCGAGCACAGGAACGGCCTTACTCTTTGAGCCTTCTAAAACAGGTACGACGATTGTAGCCATTTTGTTAGCTTTAGCAGCCGGGTTCGTCTTGGAACTAGGGGGAGTTACACCCTTCCTGCTTTTTAAGTCCTTCTATTCCTACGGAGCAGGCTTGTTGTCGTGTTTATTTATTTTACGTTCTATAGGTGATTTCAAATGGGTAGGGTTCTTCAAGAGAGAGAAAGGAACCGTTTTTGCAACATGGGACCGTGTGCTCTATTCCCCCCTTTGTTTCCTTTTGGGAACAGCCATTTTAATGATTATGTTCTTGCGTACGGAGTAAACACGATCTGTAGTCATATTGAATCTGTCTCTACACTCGCAGAAGCTTATATGTCGTTATCTTCGGACAGGGGTTCGACTCCGCTCGCCTCCATTTTGCTAAATCCACAATCGAGTGAGATTGTGGATTTTTCATTTCCTGAATTACCTGCACTCAATAGGGAAGATGTGATGGGTATGAGCTGCACGTTGAAAACGAGCAACACTACTCTACCAGCTTTTCAGACTTCAGCACCATGTCTCGTAACACGTGAGCGACTCGACTTTTCCCACTCTTTGCTTTCTTTTTTATCCATCGTAATGATTTTTTGTATGCATGAGTATGGTTTGGTTGAACGAACTGCCTGGCTGCCATTCGCAGTGTTCTCCTCAACAGCAGCGCTGACGAACGTGTTTGCTTGGATCGGCTTCCCCTGCGCAGTACCCGCAACGTATTTTTGTAAGTCTCTAAATCCAGGGATGGATGTACAAGGGCGAATAAATTTAACGAGGAGTCATTGAATCCGTAGGTTTCAAACATAATTCTTAGATTTTCCATATTTAAAACGTTTCCTCTGAGGTGGGTTGGATGCTCCTGGTGATATCCGACTACCTCTTTGATGCAATAAAAAGGGATTTTCAATCGATGCAGCCTGTAGCCAAGGTCCCAGTCTTCGAGTCCATAGAGTACAAACCGTTCATTGAAACCTCCAATACGAGCCAAATGGCTGCGTCTGATGGATACACAACGTGTAACTAATAACGTCCAAGGAGCTACATCCGTTTTGGCAAATTGCTTTTTAATATTTGGGGGAACTCTGGAAGGGATCATAACCTTGGACAATGCATCCGTTTGATGAAGGATATCGTCTGGCGTTATGATCGGAATAATTTCATTCGCTACTTCAAAGTCCGCACTCCATAGGTTGGATTGTGTAAGTGTATTACGAAAATGTTCTTTTTCCGCAGGGGAAAAGTCAGGGTAATAATGGGTATAAGCATCATCCCACGAGTGAGGGAAGCCTGAAAGCACGGCTTTGGGGTATTTGCGGTGATAACGGCTCACAATTCTAATGAATTCAGGTAACACCAAAAAGTCAGCATCGCAGAAGATGATGTATAGCCCTTTGGCACGGCGCAGTCCCAAATTTCGAACGGCAGATCGACCGCGTTGTTCTGGATGGGACACATAGATAAGAGGATAGGATGCTTTGAAGCCTTCGACCATTTCTTTCGTTCCATCTGTAGAACCGTCATCAGCTACAATCACTTCGAATAGATGCTTCGAATAGGTTTGTGTTTCAAATGAAGCGAGCGTGAGCAACAGCTGCTGGGCTCGATTATAGGTTGGAATGACGATGCTGTAGCGGAAAGCCAATGTGATCTCCTCCCCATTTTTTAGAAAACCTTTAAATAAGATGAATGATAACAATATATTCAATGACTTTAGCCTGGTATAGTCAAACACCCTCTAAAGATTGAAACGGGCTTGATTTTATTGGAGATGTATTTTGGAGCCGATGGGGGAGCGGCCAATGACTCCGCTGTATACCTTTATTCACCAGGGTCTATACTAATCTTTTGCAGCAGGGCGATAAGCAGGTCTTCTTCCTCATCAGATAAATTATGGACAAGATCAGCATTGAACTCATCCAAGATTCCTTGCAGGACAGGATAAACTTCTAATGCCTTGGTCGTTGGGAACAAAAGATGGGAGCGTCGATCATTCGGGTCCGTTTCTCGCTCAATGTAACCTGATTTCTCCAATTGTTTCACAGAACGCGCAGTGGTTGCTTTGTCAAATTTGAGTTCATTCGTCAACTGTTCCTGTGTAATGCCCGGATGCTGCAAAATAAGCTTTAAAAAGCTGTGTTGGCCCCCGCTGCCGATCCCATAAGGAGCCAGTTTTTGGGACAGTATTTTTTGATTTCGCCGGTACAGGTGGGAAATCAGCTTTCCAATCGGTTTTTTTCTCATTAAATACACCTCAGTGGCTTAAAAATGACAAATCTTCAGGTAGGACCAAGGCACATTTTACAACAATATTGTTGCATACGCAACTAAATTGCTGTACACTAAAACCGTCATTTAGTTGCGCGTGCAACTAAATGGTAATGTTCAACGATGAAGAGGTGCTAATCATGAGTTCAACCGCTACAGCTGCCGCAACGTATCAGGAAAATAGCGAAATCCAGAAGAAACGTTGGATGATTTTGATTGTATTGAATCTGTTTACGTTTATGTCCACGCTGGATGGAAGCATCGTCAATATTGCTCTACCCGTGTTGTCCCGCACGCTGAATTTACCCGTAGCACAGATTGAATGGGTCACAACAGCCTATTTGATGGCTATATGTGCAGCCATTTTATTTTTTGGCAAGCTTGGAGATATGGTCGGCAAAATTAAAATATTCAAGATCGGCACAATCGTGTTCATCCTTGGCTCACTGCTGTGCGGTCTCAGCCATTCGCTGCCCATGCTGCTGATCTCCCGAATCATTCAGGCGCTCGGAGCATCCATGACCATGGCCAACAGCCAGGGAATCGTCACGGATATCTTTCCTTCCACCGAACGAGGCAAGGCACTCGGCCTAATCGGAACCTTCGTTTCCCTCGGCAGTATCGCGGGACCCAGCTTGGGTGGTATTATCGTCTCTTCGCTAGGCTGGCCATATATTTTCTGGGTCAATGTACCGATTGGTCTGGTGGCCGTTGTTCTCGCTCAGTATTCTGTGCGCTTTTCTCGTATTCACCGCTAACTTCTGCTTTAATATTATTTCGCCTTTCTATGCGCAGAATATGCTGAACCTGTCGCCTTTTTATGCAGGGTTCCTGCTGATGCTGTTTCCCATCTCCATGATTATCGTTGCCCCTCTCAGCGGTGCGCTTTCAGATAAAATAGGGTCTGAGCTGCTCACCTTTGCCGGACTGGTAGTCATGGTAGTCGCCCAGATTGGCTTGGCTCGTCTCCATGCAGGCAGTCCCGTTCCGTTTGTGGGTCTTTGGATCGCTATGCTGGGTATCGGCAGTGGTTTATTCCAATCGCCGAACAATTCGCTAATCATGTCCAAGGTGCCCCGCACGCAGCTCGGCTCAGCCGGGAGTGTCAATTCACTAGTCCGCAACGTCGGCATGGTGGTGGGGATTACCTTGGCCACGTCGATCCTGTTTTATATCATGAGCAAAGAGGCTGGTTATCGAGTCACCGGGTTGGTTCCGGGTCACCCGGAAATTTTTCTGGCAGGAATGCATGTGGTCTTTATGACTTCCGCGTCCATTTGTCTGGTGGCGGCACTGCTGACAGGCTGGCGGCTGATCGGGTCCAGACGGGCAAAGGTACAGGAGGAAAAGCAATAAAGGAGTCGAGAGGAACGAAAACGCGCATAGACAAAATAGTTATTGTGGAATTAAGATGATGAGTATTCCGTACGAAGTACGAACATGGAATAACAAGCAACATTTACAATTTAAAAATGAGATATAAGGTGGCGCTTAGATGAAGTATTGCTATGAATGTGGAACAAAACTAATGGTGAAGGAGTGTGAAGGCGAAGGCCCTATTCCCTATTGCAATACATGCCAGGTCTTTCGGTTCCCGATATTCAGCACTGCAATTAGCACCGCTGTAATCAATCGGCAAAGAGATAAAGTGTTGCTCATACAGCAGTACAATATCAAGGATTTTATTTTGCTGGCTGGTTATGTGAACAAGGGCGAATCCGCCGAGCAGACATTGGTGCGCGAGGTTATGGAAGAAGTGGGATTGCAAGTGGATGAGTATAAATATATGCGCAGCGAGTATTTTGACCGAACCCATACACTGATGCTGAATTTTGTATCCATTGTGAACGATGACAAGCTGGATGTTCTCAGCGCAGAGGTGGATCAAGCACGTTGGTTTACGCTGGAGGAAGCCAAACAGGCTGTTTTGAAAAACAGCTTGGCTGAATCCTTCTTGCTGACCATTATTCAACAGATCGAAGCTGGATTCATTTGAAGTGATTCAAACCAAGCGGAACTGTGATCCGCAAGAGGGTTACTCTTTTCAGGAATCCATCTTATGGGCCACAGTTTGGTATGCTTGCCCCTACACTTCCACTAAACATCCGTTCTCTTTCCAGGATTGCAGTATTTGTTCGAGGACCCATTGGTTTTTGTACCCGTCCTCGAACAATGGGGCACGATCCACGGACTCTCCCCTTGCCAGCTTCACGAAGTCTCCATAGGCCGTATGATCATAGATAGCAGGGACAGCCCAATTCTCGTATTCGGCATTCGGATGCTCCGAATCTCGCAGCACAATGCGAACATTTTCCCGGTTGTTGAGACTGGCGTGCAGCGCACCGAGCTCGCCATAGATATCAACTTCGATTTCGTGGCGTTTGCCAATGGCATTTTTGTGGGTGATGAACGTGCCGACGGTATTATCCCCTATGATTCCATGGAAAGCAGCGAAGTCTTCCACATCTACTTTTACAGGCAGACCTGTGATCGGATCAGTCCGCTCGGGTGTAATCGTATGTAGCAGCGCCGCGACGCTTTTAAATTCACCCACCAGAAAACGGGCCAGGTCAATAATATGCGAGGCTGTATCGCCCACGACCCCGGAGCCTGCCTTCGCTAAATTATGGCGCCATGTATACGGATGTTGACGATATGGTGAGAATGCATCCATCAGATATCGAAATTGAATGTTATAGATGTTGCCCAGCTTGTGTTCATCCAGCAATTGCTTGGCATATTGGAAAGCAGCGCCGTAACGATGCTTATAATGAACCAGAAAAGGCACCGGGCTCGCCGTATACAGCTTTTTCAACTGATGCGCTTCCTCCCACGTGAGTGTCAACGGTTTTTCCGCCAGTACAGCTTTGTGTTCTTCCAGTGCAATACGAATGATGTCAAAATGCACATCGTTGGGTGTCAGCGACAGAATCGCATCCACCTCCGGGTCACGGATTAAGGCTTCATAATGGGGATATTGCTTGGAAGCAGAAAGTTGCAATTGCTTACCCAGCAGTTGAAGGCGATTGGGGTTCACATCACTAATGGCCACAATAGAAACCCCTGAGATGGTTTGCAGGGATCTAATGTGATATTCAGCGATAAGGCCCAGGCCGATGACACCCATACGAATGGGTTTGGTTGGGGAGATGGAGGTACTCATGTGATCAGAATTCCCTTCTCTTCAATTTGGCTTAATGCCTGCATCAAATTCCTTTTTGCTATGCAGTATCACCCGTAGCTTTGCAGAATAGTCCCCACAGAAACGATAGTGGTCCATAAATTAAAAAAAGGACCAGCAATTCCGATGTCCGGTTTCGCAGATCCTTTCACACCTTCTCTATACCAATCCTCATTACAGAGCTACATCAAAAATGTGCCTACCACAAAAGACACCCCGACGATGATCGAGCGCAGCAGTTGCGCCAGAGCCACATTGCCGTCGGCAATTTCTTATTATCGTTATAACGTATCAGCAAGCTGAACATAAAATATCCTACGATTAATATGGAAATAAATAATATATTTGATCAGGATTCGAATTAGAATTTAGGCTCACGTCATGGTATCATCCCTGTCCAGGACGTGAGCCTTGTTACTATCTATCTGGAATAACAAACGACACGGTTGTTCCTTCATTAACACGGCTCACGATCGACAAGCCTTGACCGTACAGCTGCTGCAATCGCCGATTCGTATTAGGGATGCCAATGCCTGCTTTTTCACTCTGAGCCGCATTTTGCAATTGATTGACCTGTTCCTGCTCCATTCCCTTGCCGTTATCTTTAACTTCAATAAGGGTGAAGCCCTCCCGGCGAGTAATGGACAGCTGAATCGTACCGCCTGCGTTTCGGCTGAGAAGACCGTGTTTGACGGCGTTTTCGACCAGCGGCTGAATTGAGAGCGGAGGAAGCAGCAGCCGCATGCCCGCCTCCACCTCCCATGTAATCGACAGCCGATCCCCGAACCGCGTTTTTTCGATGTATAGATAGGCTTCAACGAGCGCGAGTTCATGGGCCAGCTCTACTAACTCCCCCGTATTGAGATAATCAAAGCTAATTCGTAAAAAGGACGAGAAGGCCTCACCCAGCTTGCGCATGCTTTCCGTATCGATATCGCTTAACACCATTAACGAATTAAGGGTGTTGAATAGGAAGTGGGGCTGGATTTGCGCTTGCAAATAGGCAGCCTCCATACGTAGACGCTCTTTAATGGATTGCTTTAGGGCTATCAATGCCCTGATCCGATATTTTAACTCCAAAGCGTCTACGGGCTTCGTCACATAGTCGCTTGCCCCTGCTGAAAATCCGGTGTAAATGTCCGCTTGCTGGCTGCGTGCGGTAAGGAGCAGCACAGGAAGCTCTGACATGGAAAACTGCTCTCTAACCTTCTGTGTTAATTCATAGCCGGACATTTGCGGCATCATAACATCGGCTATGATCAGATCCCACTGCCTGGTCCCCAGCAATTCTATCGCCTCCTGTCCGGAACGAGCGGTAGTAATGTTATAAGGCTCCGTTGAAAGGATACTGACAAGAACATTTAGATTGACCGGATTATCATCAACGGCAATTATATAGGCTTTTTCCTCCTTTAACAGCGGCGGCAGTGCGGCGGCAGCTTCCATTTCCCCAATGGATTGCGGAAAAAGAAAGCCGGCAGGCACCTCATCTATTATTCCCTTCGTTTGATCCTGAGCAATAGGGACCTGATTGGGTTCAAAATCTGCTGCGTCTGCTAAAGGCAGATTAAAGCTGAAAACGGAGCCCTTTCCCAATTTGGAGCGAACCGTCAAGTCGCCATTATGCAGCTCGACAAGCTGCTTGCAAATGCTTAAGCCCAGTCCGATGCCCTGCTCACCGCTTATTCCATCAGAGCCTTGCTCATAAGGGAGAAAAATACGCGACAGGGTCGCCTCATCCATGCCGGGCCCCGTATCGGCAATATGAATAACAGCCTGCCTGTCCCGAATTTCGGCTGAGACGGAGATGCTTCCCTCCTCGGTATATTTAAGCGCATTATGCAGCAGGTTATACAAAATTTGAACGAGCCTTTTCTCATCCACCAATACCAAAGGCAGCGATTCCGGTATCTCCATATGCAGTTCGATTGGCTTGCTTTCCTTCATAAATTGCAGCATTGCGACAACGCCAGGAGCGATGGACTGAATGCTGAGGGGCTCCCGCTGCAAAACAATGCGCTGTTCCTGAAGCCGAACGACATCGAGAAGATCGCCAAGCAGCTGTGACATCCGTCTGCTGATCGTAATGAGCAGCTGCATATCCTCAAGGCTGCTTTTCGCAAGCCTGGTCTTCTCTTTGGTGACAACGTTATAAGCGATGTTCATAATACCGTGCAGCGGCGTGCGGAGTTCATGGGACGTATTAGCCAAAAACTGGTCCTTAATTTTATCCGCTTTTTGTAGCTGCTTGTTCAATTCCATGTTTTCTATCGAATTTCGAAAATACTTTTTAAACCAATAGGCAGAAAAGCCAGTAATAGCAAAAATAATGTCGATGGGATAGTAGACGGTCGTAACATCTCTCGCGCTCTCAGCAATACTCCACAGTAAGTTGGATAAGATGTTTGCTGCGGAGAACAGCAAGAAAATGACGTCATTATCTTTATTTTTTTGCAAAATCATCGTTCCTACTATGTATATAAACCAGACGAATGATATGAAATTAATCGTATGAAATACATTGAAATGGACAATTGTATAAGCAATATTGGCTGGTGAGACCAGGAAAATGCCAGTAAGAGCAACATTCGCTGCAATGTAGGTTTGGAACCACTTTTCTCGCAGCGGGGCCGCGTTGAAGCTTTTGAATAGCAGAAGCAGAAACACATTTTGCCACAGCAGAGAGATCAGTCTAATTTTGATTGCCCATGTATAGTTAATCGGCAGCCATAACAAGAGTATATTATCTTGACTTACTAGAATCGTAATGCCAACGGATATCGTTAACAGCGCTGCGATCAACAAGGTCCTCTCTCTTGAGCTGAATAGATAGAGAATGCAAGCATACAGGCAATGAAGCAGCAGAATAAGAAAAATGAACAGCTGAAATCCAATCGAGTACCAGCGTACAAAATCAATAGTGGCCGCAGTGCCAAAGCGAATCGGAGTTACAATGCCGCCCTTATAGGGGTTATCGAAATTTGCCGCACGAATGACCAGTTCAATCTCGGTCACTCCTTCTGTGTCATAAGTAGAGGTAAAAGAGATGCTTTTGGGTGTATATTCATTTGCAGCGTCGGCTAGCTTGCCCATAGTGGCAAAATTTTTTCCATTAATTTCAATTTCCGATGCCGCCTCAATATTTTTAAACCAGAATGAAACAGGAGTCTGAAGCGAATCAATCAAAATGCGAAGACGATACGTTCCATACCCGTACGAGTTGTTTGAATGCTGCTGAAGCGCGCTCCCCCAGTCACCTGGTACGGTAACATGGCTTGCTTCGGGTTCCGTCTCCAGAAACTCGTCTCCCGTAACAAAATTTCCAGGATAAAACTGCCATTCTCCATTCAAATAGAGCACAGGGGAATTTTCCAGATCAATACCGCGCAGGTCAAGCACGCCGCCAACAGCACGGGGCTGGTGGTCGGATACGGGAAAAACGACAGACCACGCCCATCTCATGCTGACTAATGCAGCAAAAATAAACAGCATGATGGTTATATATTTAAAAAGTGTTATATGCTTTGCCTGTATGAAGTTCATCAATTTTGTCATAAATGAATAAAACCTCTTTTGACCGCTCTTTATTGTTAATTATTTACATTATAGCATAGGATTTAGCCATTCTCTTGCTTGGCTGCTAAAGAGAGCAGGTAACGACAAAGGTCCCCCTATTCATCCTAGCCCCCGGAATGAGCTCCACTACGCGAGCCGCCATAGGAATAGTCGCTGCTGCCGCAATCCCCAGGATTACGGCTTTGTTCTCGGCTACTACAGCTTGATATTCTTCTCGTCAAAATATTCCTCCAGCGTCATTCCCTGCTTGGATAAGTCCTCCGCGATGTCAGTTCCCACATAACGAATATGCCAAGGCTCGTATACATAGCCAGTCACATCTTCCTTGTCCTTCATATAACGAATAATAAATCCGTATTCCGGCCCATGCTTCTCCAGCCACTCGCCTTCCTTGGAAGCTCCGAAGGATTGTTCCAGCACATTGCCTACGCTTGGACTGGACACATCCATCGCCAATCCTGTCTGGTGCTCGCTTGTACCCGGTACAGCACTGACTTTAGAGGCGTATTCCTGCCCCTTTGTCTTCACATTATTGTTAAAAATGGAAACCTGACGCTTATAGGAACGGTACCCCGATACAGCACGCAGCTCCATGCCGTCCTTCTTCGCACCGTCGAACAACCTCTCCAGCGCCTCTGCCGCTTCCTTGCGCATATGTCTCTTCTCATGCGGACCTTCGAAGGAAAAAGGTACCTTTGGCTCCACCAGATCGTCCGGGGCATAGCCAACAGGCAAGCTGCGATTTTTGTTCACCACGACAGTATCAGCTGTAGCATTGGTGACAATGGCAGTCTCCCCATCTTCCTTCACCGTGGCTTGCAGCGCACTCTCGCTTCGTAGCGCCATCACGGGATCTGCCTGTCCAGTTTCAGTGCTATGATTGCCCGCATTCGACTGGGTGGCAGGCTGGACGCTCTCCTGTGTCGTCGGGGATGATTTCGGCGGCTCGCTTTCCTGTCCACCCGAACCTCCCTGCTGGCACGCTGCCAACAGCAGCCCCGGCAGGATCAGTCCCGGGATAAGCGCTTTGCTCCAGCGCTGAGGGGTCCGTTTCTGTTGTATATGTTGTTTCATGCGGGTATCTCCTCCAATATTACATTTGATGCATGGCTTGCTATGGTTTTACGTTCCCCTATTGTAACTGAACTTTCGACACTCTTCGAAGCCGTTATCCAGTTCAATGAAGCTGAATAGGCCCGAAAAAGAAAGAATAGACCCGAATTGTTAGGGAGTATGACGTTTTTGTGGAATGGTAGCCCGGGCGCGTTCAGCTACACGCTCACGTATGAGCTTCAGTGCCTCTTCCGCACGGGGCAGACCCGGCAGCAATGCCGTAATGTCCGCTTCATTCATACGTGCAAGCTTCTGTGGCAGGTGAATCTCAATGGCATGGAAGCCCGCGCCCGGACGATGTAAGGCTCCTTCGGCGGCAGATTCAGCAATCCATTCGCTGATCGCCGCCGATCCGCTGCGTGCGCCCTCTGACCGCGAGGTTGGCTCATGCGCGAGAGATGCCCCCTGCACATGGGACAGTTCACCTGCCCAAGCGCTGAATACGAACTCCAGCAGCGCTTCCCGCGTCATTCCAATCAGCTCCAGACCAAGCAGAGGCTCGCTTTCCAGCCCCGCTTGGAGAGCCTTCTTCGCTTCGTCGGCTGCACCAACGCCGTCATCCAGATTGGATGTAGCCGCATCGGCTGCTACCTGAACGACCTCATCCAGCGAGAGGCAGGCTTCCCCCTGTATAAAACGGTATATGTCCCAAGGCTCCGCCTTTAGCTGCTCCAGCCATGCCTTCCGCTGTTCCGGGTCCAGTACAGGCACGGTGCCAGTCCAGTGGGCAGCCTGGGCAATCGCCGAACCATTGTCCGTTCCGTACTCCTCTACTTCTGCCTCCCATTGACCGTCAGTTACTCGCAGCTTCACTCGCAGCCTTGTCATCGTCTTCATCCTTTCTGTGCTTACTCAATCCATATATCATTTTGCAGCGCAATCAGACCACGCAATTCATCGTCAGACATTTCCGTCAGCCAATGCTCACCGGAGCCGACAACCTGCTCGGAAAGCGCCTTTTTGCTCTCGATCAGCTCGTCGATCCGTTCCTCCAGCGTACCTTGGCAGATCAGCTTATGCACCTGCACGTTCCGGCTTTGACCAATGCGGAAAACCCGATCCGTCGCCTGATTTTCCACCGCAGGATTCCACCAGCGGTCATAGTGAATAACATGACTGGCACGCGTCAGGTTCAGGCCCACGCCGCCCGCCCGCAGGGAAAGCACGAATATATTCGGTCCTTCCCCCTGCTGGAAGTTGTGGACAATTTCGTCCCGTCTGGTTTTCGCCAGCCCTCCATGCAGGAAATACGGTTCTTCCCCGAAAATCCGGGCCAGTCGTGCTACCAACAGCTCTCCCATAGACACATATTGGGTGAAAATCAGAGCGGATTCTCCATTCTCCCGAATGGTTTCCACTAGCTCCAGCAGCCGTTCCATTTTGCCCGAATTTTCAGTTTTTCCAGTATCAGCCCGGCCCGGAATGATCAGACCCGGATGGTCACAAATTTGCTTGAGCTTGGTCAGCGAAGACAGGACAAGCCCCTTGCGGGCAATGCCAATCTGTCCGTCCAGTGTCCCCATTAGCTGATCCACCACGCCGCGATACAATCCGGCCTGCTCTGGTGTCAGCACACAATACGATTTCAATTCCAGCTTCTCTGGCAAATCCTTGCGTATATCCGGATCGCTTTTGAGTCTACGCAGCATGAACGGCGAGACGAGACGATACAGCTCACGCAGCGCACCCCCTCTCTCCTCTCCCGCCATACTATAGCGCTGACGGAACGAAGATGAAGTGCCGAGGTAACCCGGATTCAGAAATTGAAAAATGGACCACAGCTCACTCAGCCGATTCTCCACCGGGGTTCCCGTCATGGCGATCCGATGCGGTGCTGACAGCTTCATTACGCTCTGAGACTGCTTTGTCCGTGCATTTTTAATATATTGCGCCTCATCCAACACGATAGAGGACCAATAGACCGCAGATAAATCGCTGCCGTCCCGGCCCGCCAAATGGTAGGTCGTGAGAACGATATTATATTCGCGGACGCTTTCTTGAAATGCCTCCCCGTGAAGCCGCTGGTTGCCGTGATGAATATAAAGTGACAAATCCGGCGAAAAACGCTTCAGCTCCCGCTGCCAGTTACCGAGCAGCGAGGTCGGACAGACGATCAGCGCCGGACGCTGATCCTTCGCGCCGATGCCGCCATCAAGCAGGCAGGTAATAACTTGAATCGTTTTACCAAGCCCCATGTCATCCGCAAGGCAGACACCGAAGCCCAGCCCGCGCATGGCAGCCAGCCATTGGAAGCCGCGCTCCTGATAAGGACGCAATGCGCCATGCAGCGTCTTCGGTACAGGACGCGGCTCCACAGAACGAAGCATACCGCCCTCAACCAGAGAGGCCAGCAACCCGGCGGATTCTGCGCCAAAGATGGACAAGCCCTTCCATGAGGCCTCACCTGCACCTTCATTTTCTGCCGCCAGATGCATCCATTCGGACAAGGTCATTTCACCGTTTTCACCACGCTTGATAAAACGCAGCACCTGACGAATTTCCTTGGGATCGACCTCGATCCATTCGCCTCCCAGACGTACATACGGCAAATTAGCCGCGACGATGCTTTCCAGTTCCTCCATCGTCAAGGTCGTATCGCCCAGCACAGCCTCGGCATCAAAGGAAATCATGCGATTGATACCGACCGACGATGTGTCGGTATTCACGCCTTCCGGTGGTGTGCCGCGCTCCGCCGAACGCATTTTGAGCCGCAAGCCTGCGCGGCGGCGACCCTCCCGGCTCCAGCGTGAAGGCATTTGCACGGTGGTGCCGTTCTTTTGCAGAGCGGGTACAGCTTCCGTCAGGAAGCGGAAGAACAGCTCAGGCTCCAGTGTGAGGCCCTCGGGATAAGGGCGGCTCAACGCTTCTTGCAGTATCGGTGCCGCTTCGGCAGCCTGTCCAAGCCGCAGCAGCAGTTGTGCCTGTACTTGGCGATACACGATGGTGCCGCGCACCAGATCGCGCTCGGGATGCGCCCACAGCGCCAAGGCAGGTAGTCGCAACCCCGGTTCGGCATCGCTTTCTACCCAAAAGGTAATGCGCCATTCCTTCACATTCTCTTCCAGTGAAGGCTCCAGACGAAGGCACAGACGAACCTGTCCTTCGATCGGCTCCTGATCCTCCCGTTCCATGACTGGCATCGCGCTTCCTTCAAGAGAAGCCGCCTGGAGAACCAACTCCTCCATCTCGGCAGGCGTTCCCTGTATCGCAACCGGGCGGGAACCTGTCAGCAGGCTGTTCCACCACAGCTCTGCCAGCGGCGATCCCCCGCGCCGATACTCTGCGCGATATCTGCTCAGCTCACGGTCGGAGGCTGCCAGCACCGCGGTCGTTTCCGCATGGATGACCGCACACAGGAAGGAATAGAGCACAATTCCCGCTGCATCCTCCCGTGTTTCCGGCTCCTTGCCTGCGAAGACGGCGGGAGCCGCCATACAGACGGCTGGCATCGCCGAAGCCAGCTCATAAAAGCGGCGAACGTCCTCCTCCTGGCGTAGCCGGGGAATCCACACCCCAATCGCCGCCTCCGGGCCGCGACGGCGCGGTCCCGATGGACGCGCCTCTGTAAGCGATGGCGCAATTTCGCCTCGCTGCATCAGTTCCAGCGCAAAATAAGCAGCCTTTTGCCAATATTGCATTTCCTCTCCCAGTGTAATGCCCGACGCTGCACAGCCCTTCTCGTCCATGCGGGTCAGCAGGGCCAGCGTTTCGCGCGGTTCCAGTGCCAAGCCCTCCAGCGTGCGGCCCAGCATAGAGCGTCTTTTGCCTCCTCTGCCTGCCACTTCCACGCGAGCGGTGTTCGGTATCCGGACCTCGGCAAGACGCAACGCAGCCTGCCGAAACGGCCGAAGGTCTCCCTTCAAACTCAGCCTGCGGATTACACTGCTCCATGCATCAATACGTGGTTCCGACGTCTCACCAGAAAAGCAAAAAAACACATCTCCGAGCCATATTCCATAAAGCGGTTGATTCATATCTGTCTCCCGTCCAGCCTTTTGAATTATTACTCTTCATCATATACGAAAATGGGCTCTTTTCAAAACTTTATCGCAAAAATAAATGGAAAGTCATTAGTTAATAACCTTACATATTCATGTGATTAACTATAAAAAAATACTCGATCTATAGTCTATAGGATCAAGTCTCTTTTTCTTCATCATCAGCTTCCGCATCCTTCAGATAAGGATTCAGGCTGTCTTGCAGCAGCTGCCTAACTCGCATACGCAGCTCTTCCGGATATATAACCTCGGCCTCCGGCCCATACTTTAACAGGAGTCTGGATACATAACTCAATTCCTCGGGCGGAATATATCCATGCCAATCCTGATGGGAGACATTCTGGAAGAGGGGGTCTGATTCCGCCAGCCGGGCACCCAACGAGGTAAACTTTATTTTTGACGGAATCCCCGTACGAGAATCATCCGAAGCCATCCATTCCCGGAGTGTGGGAAGGCTGGGTAAGGTTTGTTCCAGCATGGTCATTACGATGACCCGATCTGAACGGTACAGGATAATTCGGTCTTTGCTATGCGCTGGCATGTACCAATATCCGTGATCAAAATATAGCCCCACCGGATATACTTCAGTCCACTTTTCCCCGGAAGCGGAGCGGTAATGCATTTTCACCCGGCGCTTATTCAACGCAGCCTCCAAAATGAGCGAGGTGTAGGGCGACTCTGCGTGAGTAGGCAGCATGCGAAAAGAGATATAATCCTTCAATTGATCAATGCTGTCCCGCACATCCTGTGGAAGCCCGGCATAATATTGCTCGGATACATGCTCACGAATTGATCCGAAAGGGATATCCGGAATCTCTTCCAGCAGTTGCAGCATGAGAAAAAGTCCCAAGGCCTCGTTGCGGGCAAGATGAAGGGGCGGAAGCAGTCGATTGGGGAGCGCCCGGTATCCACCATGAGGGCCCGTTTCGGTATAAAGCGGTAACCCGGTCTGCTGCAAATAGTCGAGATCTCTTTGTATCGTCCTCACGGAGACGTCAAAACGCTCGGCAAGCTCACGTGCCGTATATTTTTTTCGGGAATCCAGTATCCTCATAAGGGCAATTCTCCGTTCGTTCATCAGGTACTCCTTTTAGCAAAATATTAAATTGAAATCGCCGTTTAACTACGACAAAGCATGTCATAAATATATTGTAGCATAGGAGATAGAAAGGAGCGATAAACGATGAAGGATATACAATCAAACAAAGTTGTACTGTATATTGCCATGAGTCTCGATGGGCATATAGCGCTGCCGGATGGCTCAGTGGACTGGCTGTATGATGTCAAAGGGGATGGCGGGGACAATGGATATGCCGACTTTTACGACACCGTAGGCACGGTGCTGATGGGCAGATTGACGTATGAGGAGGTATTGAAGCTCTCGGACGCTTTCCCTTATGCCGACAAGCCGTGTTATGTGCTTACCCGGTCATTGACGGGGCATCACCAGGCACCGCATGTTACGTTTACAGACGAAGCTCTGTCTGAGCTTGTTCCGCGTCTGCAAAAACAATCCGAGGGTGCAGTATGGCTGGTGGGTGGAGGACAGCTAGTTCAGGACTTCATGCGAGAGGGACTGCTGGATAAGGCAATCATTGCAGTCATTCCCAAAGTGCTCGGACAAGGAATACCGCTATTTCCGGAAGGCACGCTGCCAAGTACGTTTGAACTCCAGCAAATAGAACACCGCGGGGATATCGTTATGCTTCATTATATGCTCCCATCTTATCGGCCAGATACGGTCTGAACAGTCTGTCCGTTTTAAGAGCCTTGTCTGTGCACATGACTGTTAGATAAATGAATGATCGGATATAATAATATCACCATCGGAAAGGACTTCTATAATGTCTAAACAATTACACGAGACTATTTTATATCCGGATGCTTCATTTCCATACATTATGTACACTGCTAATGCTCTAAAAATCATCCCTGAAGGTAGAGGCTTCAACGATTTACACTGGCACGAAGAACTACAAATTACTTTAGTAACTAAAGGAAAACTAACTATACAAGTCAATGGAATTGACCATGAATTAGAAGCAGGACAGGCCATTTTTATTAATAAAGGGGTCCTACATGTTACTACACACCTAACACATAACGGTCAATACGTGAGTTTTAATTTTCCAGAGAAGCTGCTGGCCTTCTATGCGGATAGTGCGATGGAAAAAAATTATGTACTGCCTTTTACAAACTCTCTCTTATTATCGCTAGTCATCAAAGGGAATGCTGAATGGCAAACTAAAGTACTGGAAATGCTTTGGGATATGAAAAAAAGATTTGATATAAAAAAAAGCTGGGGATGGGAATATGAGGTTTCTATCAAAACTGTACAATTATGGTTCACCTTAATTTCTAACATTTCGCTTTCTTCTGAGGAAGTACCTAAATATTTAAAGCTGCAACAAGAAAGACTTCAATTAATGCTCAGCTTCATCCATCAGAGCTACCCCGATAATATATCACTGCAAGAGATTGCTGATTCAGCGCATCTAAGTGTTTCGGAATGCACTCGTAGCTTTAAAAGAACCATTCATATGACACCTTACGACTACTTAATTAAGTACCGTATCAAGAAAGGCAGCGAACTATTAATTTCAACAGATTATACAATAACTGAAATAGCCCACAGGGTTGGTTTCAATCATGTAAATCACTTCATTCAGTCTTTTAAAAAACATCATCATATAACCCCCAACAATTTCCGGAAATTTAGAAATAAAAGCAATAATTAGGAGTTAAGTGCTGGTTCTGTTTCGGAAAGCTTAAAATAAATAAAGCCTGTCGAGTTAACTGCGACAGGCAACGGAACATGGATGGCAGGAGCCCCCGGTTTTGCTCCAACTATTTGCTTTTCAAATTATCCCACATGCTCTGTAGTGGACAGGAAGAGGCGATTAGAACACACTGGAAGGAATCCGGCCTGCTTAATCGAATTTCTAAATAAGACGAGCACGGTGTTATTGAAGACGATACGGCATTGCAGGTGTATGGCAAGCTGGATGCCAGCCTGTCAGGCTGGACGCTCGTTAAGAAAATCCCTAATCGCACGCTTTATTTACGGGCCATGAGCAATGATGAGATCGGAGTGCTGTCACGCCGCTTCCGACAGATGATGGATACCATCAACAACCTCATTTTACAGGAATACAAGCTCGAACTGGCGAACGAGACACATCAATTGAAAGCGCTTCAAGAACAGATTAATCCTCATTTTTTATACAATACGCACAGTCTATCGGAACGCTGGCTCTACAGCATGAGGTGCCGCGAATCTATTCCCTGCTCTCTTCCCTTGCCAAAATGCTCCGTTATAACATGCGGGATCATACGGTCGTTACCCTCAAGGAAGAGGCCGAGCATGTAAAGCAGTATCTTGATTTGCAAAAAGAACGCTTTGGCGAGCAATTAGAGGTCACTTACCAGTGGGCAGATGGGGTCCTGGATGATCAGGTGCCCAAAATGATTCTCCAGCCATTAGTGGAAAATAATGGAGTATCAATTCCGTGGGCTGATTTGGAGCAGCTCCAGCATATGCTGAAACGTCCGCTGAAAGCCTATGAGGAACCGAACACCAGCGAGTCGGATTCTATCGGACTCCGTAATGTGCTGCTGCGCATCCAGCTTCACTTCGAAGACGGCTCTAATACCCTGTATGTAGACAATATTCTGCCTCATGGCGTTCGTTATACACTCGAAATTCGTACCGAAACTCATACCGAAATTCATATTAAGGGAGAGTGACCTGTCATGAAGGTCCTGATTGTGGATGATGAAAAGCATGTGCGCCATGCCGTTCGAATGCTTGTACATTGGGAAGCTTGTGGCGTGACTGAGGTCATTGAAGCAGAGTCGGGCGATCAGGCGATTGAGGTCATCACCGCCCTTTCGCCACCTGTTGTACTCACGGATATGCGGATGCCTGGCAAGGACGGGGTGGCCCTAATGGCAGCGGTGATGAGCACCACTCAACTGAATGCCGATATGCTGGACAAATACAAGACGCTGCACACACTTTTGGGCTTTTCCCTGATGAACATCTGCAACGAGTTTCTCGGGAATTCCCAAACCGGGATTGCGTTCCGCCATCTGGAGCGTATGGACGAAATTATTCTGCTGTATTGGGGCGAACCGTCCCGCTGGCTGAACGACAGACCCGGCGATGCGGCAGGGGAGGAACTGGCAGACGAGCACGGCTCCATCCCTGCCCTGCCGATCGACAAGCGGGGCTTGCTATCCCTGCCCCTATGGCAGAAGCTGGTCGAGAACCGGCTGCTGGCAGCTGGGCAGGCCCTTACACCAAGCCATAGCCCCAGTAATCCTGTTATCCGTGATATTGCCCGCTATCTGGATGCTCACTACGACGAGGAGATTTCCCTACAGGATATGGCGAGCCGTTTTTACCTCAGTCGAGAATATATTTCTCGTAAATTCAAGCAGGAATACGGCGTTAATCTGTCCGAGTATCTATGTCGGATCAGAATGGACAAAGCGAAGCTGCTGCTATTAAATGACAAGCTCCGCCTTCATCATATTGCCGGTATGGTCGGTTATCAGGACGAAAAATATTTTGGCAAGGTATTCAAAAAACTGGAAGGCGTAACGCCCGGCGAGTTCAGAAGGCGCCATTCTGTAGATCCTCAGCCGTTAGCGCATACAGCACATGATCTTCCCAGATACCATTAATCTTCAAATAGTTTAGAGCCAACCCTTCCCGGCGAAATCCGGCCTTTTCCATTACTCGTTTGGATGGCGTATTTCTTGGCATAACCCCGGCCTGTATACGGTGCAATCCCAATTCATGGATGGCGTAACGTACAATATCCTTTACTGCTGAGGTGGCGTAGCCTTGTCCGTGATGTGCAGGATCTACGAAGTACCCCAGATTTGCATTTTGAAAAGGGCCTCTGGCCACGCCTGATAGCTCCATTCTGCCGATCAGCTTATCATTTTCCGGCAAAAAAAGTCCAAACGTATATCCCTGCCCGGCTTGGACAGCCTCAAGGCCGATGGAAATCAGGCGGGCCTGTTCTTCCAGCGTAAAGTAAATTTCAGGCCGTTCCGGCTCAAATGGCTTAAAAAAATCAAAATTTTCGCGTCTAATCTCCAATAATCGTTCTGCATCACTTACTTGTAAAAGTCGAATCCGTAACCCGGGATGGGTGGACTCTATCGAAAACGAACCATTAGCTTCATGTAACATTGTCAATTTCCTTCTTTCTCACTTTCATATGTTTCGTACTCACGGGACATACGACAGGAAAATACCCCGGATGCTTGACAGCAACCCAGGGTATCCCTTCAATTCAAAAATTAATCCGTAACAGGCATCCAGCCAGGCATCGTCGTCAGCGCATCCCACAGGTAGTCCGGAATGACCAGTTCTTGTTGAGCTTGCTTGGACAATGTCGTGCGGATCGTATCTTCTGTTCCGTTTTGCACCTTCTGAACCCACTGCGGCTCCATCAGAAGCGGACGTCCCAGTGAAACCAGCGGTACACCTGTCTCCAGCGCTGCAAGTGCATCGTCCGGTGTATTCAGCGACCCAACTCCCATAATCGGCACGCGGTTTCCAACCTTCTCATAGATGAGAAGGGTACGTGAACGTTCGTCGCTACGATCACGGAACGAACCGCCGAAGAAATGGTTAACGGAAATGTGCAGGTAATCCAGCCCTTCATCCGCCAGACGGTCTACGAGTACCAGCGTATCCTCCACCGTAATGCCTGGTGTGTGTCCTTCCTCAGGAGACAAACGATACCCGAAAATGAACGGCTGCTTCGCATGCGCTGCGATCACCTTCTTCACTTCGTGGACAACTGCCAGCGGGAAGGTCAATCGTTTTTCAAGGCTTCCTCCCCATTCGTCGGTACGAAGGTTGGAATGGGGGGAGAAGAACTGCTGCACCAGATAACCGTTCGCGCCGTGAAGCTCCACACCGTCATAGCCCGCTTCAATTGCGCGACGAGTCGCTTCGCCATAGGCACGGATAACACGGTGAATATCATCGGTGTTCATTTCAAGCGGCACAGGTGCGCCTTCTTTTTCCTCAGCCACCGCGCTTGCGCTGATCGGCTGTCCGTCCGGTATTTGATCCGGTGGGCACAAACGACCGCCATGGTAAATTTGCAGGATGGCTTTCGCACCCTCTTGATGAATCGTGTCAGCCAGACGACGCAGGCTCGGAATCATTTCATCCTTGTCCGCGCCAAACTCATTAACAAAGCCTTTACCGTCTGGAGTCACGTACACGCAAGCGGTAATGACCGCACCTACACCGCCAGAACGTTCACGGTAGTAAGCCAACTCCTGGTCACTGACTTCACCATTTTCATGAGACGCAAAGTTGGTCATAGGAGCCATCGTGATACGGTTTTTCAATGTAACGCCAGATGGCAGGGTAAAAGTATCAAATAAAGGCTTATATTTCGGATTCATTCGTTTTCTCTCCTTCAGTTTAAGTCAGATCAGATGAGACTGTAAACCATAAAGCCTGCCTACTGTGACTTGCTTTAATTGCTTACTTTAATACAGTGGTTATAGTAACCACAGTATAATGATCCGCCTCCATAAAGTCAAATCTAACCTTTTGACCTTCCTTAGACTGTCCGGAAAATAAGAGTACCCGGATTCCAAACCATTCATGCTCCTATCTCTTCACTTCTAGTGCTTAACATTTTTATCATTGGATTACATATGGCTGTGTATAGATACGCCCTTTTAATAAAATATTTGTAGCTTGAAACTTTTCCGGCAAGGACATATTTGGTAGCAAAGTGGGTATATTCATAGTAGAAGATTGTGACCAGTCGGTCATTCCACGGTTCATCATTCATTGAGGAGGAGATGCCCCTATGTCACGAAGCCATTCATTGAAATGGTGGAATATCATTGCGTTTATCGCTGTCATCGTCATTAACATTCTGGCTTCCACACTTCCCATCGGCGGAAGAAGCACCGCTGCCGTATCCAACATGTACCCTACCCTGCTGACACCTGCGGGTTATGCCTTTTCCATCTGGTCGGTTATTTACTTGCTGCTTGCCTGCTTTGTTGTGTATCAGGCTACATCGGCAGGACAAACCAAGACGAGCGTTCAGTCTATCGGGGTTTTCTTTATTTTAAGCTGTATCTTCAACATCATCTGGATTTTTTTGTGGCAGTATGTATATGTAGAGTTGTGTGTGATTGTCATTATACTGTACTTGCTCTCTCTGGCTGTCGTATATGTACGCTCTCGTACGCCGCAACCAACCCTCGGGGAAATGTGGTTCGTCAAGCTGCCGTTCAGTCTGAACCTTGGCTGGGTATCCGTCGCTACCATCATCAACATCGCGGTGGTACTGGAAAAGAACGAGTGGAACGGCTGGGGACTCAGCGATACTACTTGGGCGATCAACGTTCTGATCATCGGCACCGTGCTTGCCATCATGGTCAGCTTCCCGTATCGTGACAGCATTTATCCACTTGTGTTCGTGTGGGCTTATGTCGCCATCGCCATCGAGCATCCAGACAATGAAAAGGTGCGGCTGGCTGCATTCATTCTGGCCGCAATCATCCTGGTGTACTCGCTATGGCTGTTCTTTGCCCGTAACCGGGACCGGGACTAAAGGAATCTCATCACGTATACCACAGGCATCAAAGAACTTCCATTTCCACATCAAGTGTGGATTTTGGAAGTTCTTTGATGTCCCTCTAGTCTATTCGCCTTTCAAGGCGATAACTTCAATCTCTACCAGTGCATCCTTCGGCAGACGTGCTACCTCCACCGCACTGCGGGCCGGATACGGCTGCTCGAAGAAAGAGCTGTATACTTCATTGACGCTGACAAAGTCGTTCATATCTTTCAGGAATACGGTCGCTTTCACGACTTGGTTCAGGCTGCTTCCAGCCGCTTCTAGAATAGCTTGTACGTTGCTCAAGGACAGACGAGCCTGCTCCTGTACATCCTTACCGAACTCACCTGTTGCCGGATTCAGTCCAAGCTGTCCTGAGGTGTAAATAAAACCACCCGCCTCTACAGCTTGGCTATAGGGTCCAATAGCTCCGGGAGCTTTTTCAGTGGCAATTGTTTTTTTCATATAGCTTGAATTCTCCTTCCTGATACTGGTTCTCCGTATTATAGCACGGGAAGTCCAAAGCCACTATTTCGCATTAAGGACTGTTACGCTCTGTCCCTGAATCACCCTCACCGGGTGTCAGTTCAGCTCCGATGACCCGAATGATATCATTCGGATAAATATGTACGCCGCTCGCATGAGCGAGAGCGATTCGTACCATAGCCCGTGCGATCACCGAGGCCGGGATAGCGCGGTAGGAAGCCAGCTTGCCTGTCATCACACCATCCAGTGCCTTCATCACGACAGCCGCGGCGGCTTCGCCAAAACGACGTTCGGGCCTTGTGCCTAAAATCAGCGACGGACGGAACAAATGCAACGCAGGCAAGCCCATATCGGCAAGCGCCTCCTCAGCCTCACCCTTCGTACGGTTGTAAAACATGCGCGATTCCGGGTCCGCTCCCATCGAGGAGATGGCGAGCATCTGCACCGCACCGGCCTCTTTGCCCAACCGGGCGGTCAGAACCGGATAGTCCAGATCCACCTGACGAAACCGCTCCTTGGAGCCAGCCTTTTTCATCGTCGTCCCGAGGCAACAAAAAACATCAGCAACCCCCTCGAAGGCGGATGCCGCTTCCTGCGGCTGCTCCCAGTCGATGAATGCCTGCTCCAGCTTGGGATGCTTGATTTCCAACGGACGTCTGCCCACAACCATGACGCGGCTGTATTCCTTTTGCACCAGCAGCTCCCGTACAACATAACCTCCAACAAGCCCCGTTGCACCCACAACGACCGCTTTACGTTCCACGATAGACCTCCTTTATGCCTGTAACCTATCTGCTCCCTGCATCTGTATTATTAGGCTAATTTAAACGGCCGTTTGCCCGCCTCCTTGCTTTCAGACGGACACATGGGCAGGTACAGGAAAAATGTGCTTCCCTTGTCCTCCTCACTCTCCAAACGGATAAAACCGCCCAATAAGCGGGATAAATCACGGCTAATCGACAGCCCCAGTCCGGTTCCTCCATATTTTCGGTTAATAGAACCGTTTGCCTGCTGGAATGCCTCAAAAATAACATGCTGCTGAAGCTTGGAGATGCCGATGCCCGTATCTTTTACCGCAAATACAACCCAATCTCGCTCCTGCCCTTTTCGTTCCAGATGCTGAGTGCTGATTTCCAGCAGTACACGTCCTTCATGAGTGAACTTAAAAGCATTAGACAACAGGTTCCGCAAAATTTGCTGTACACGTTTGGGATCGGATCGAATTTCATCCGGTATATCACCATACTCCTTCAAGCTGAATTCAAGCTTCTTGTCCTTGGCGGTGACTTCAAAATGCATCATCATCAACTGCGCAATCTCGCGCACGCTGACCGGCTCACTGACGATTTCCATCCGTCCAGCCTCGACTTTAGACAAGTCCAAAATGTCATTGATCAATTGGAGCAAATCATGCCCCGAGACATAAATCAGCTCGCTGTACTGGTAAAGCTCGTCCTCATCCAGTTCTTTTCCCTGCTCGTTGATGATCTGCGCCAGATTAATAATGCTATTAAGTGGTGTACGCAGTTCATGCGACATCGTTGCCATAAAATCGGATTTATATTGGGAAGCCACCATTAACTGCTTGGCCCGTTCTTCCAAAATGATTTTCGTCTTCTGTAACTCATCGCGTTGTTCCGATAATAGCTGATTCGCCTGTATAATCTGATAATTACGCATCTGCTCCATCTGAAAATCACGTAAAATCAGCGCAAATAAAAAGCTGAGTACAATGCCGATAGGCAAAGTGAGAGGAACAACTTCCGCCACATAATAGTGCCATGGAATGACGCCCAGAAAGGCAATATTCAACGTATTTACGATATTAACCGCTAAAATGGTCACCGATGCCTTAATAATCAGACGGCAGGTGGAACGGCGCATCCAGTAGTTCAATCCGGCGCACAGCACGCCCAGAATGCTCATATTCAGAAAGCCGGCCCACGCCGCCATATTCACACCGAAGGTAAATCTCGTAAGCCCGATCGCTACCCCGATAATAATAAGCGTATAGGAGCGAGGATACACCAACGCCGCAATAATTAACGGCACAAAGCGCAGATCAAAAATAACCGTCTCGCTAAAGTTAAAGCCGAAGCAAGAGCTAACCCATCCGCCAAATACCACCAGCAGTACCGAGCTGATATATTGAAATCGCGAAGAGGTACGACTCAACCCATATTTATAAATCACGTTCGCCACATAGGCAACGGCAATCAGCATCCCCAGATTCATTAGAAACATCATTGAAAATTGCATGGACTCACACTCCCATAGCGCGAAAAATTGGATGCCAGGCCTATGCAGACCGCTTGTACTGTTCTCGTATATCATAACATGAAGCTACAGCTTTCGACATGTCTAAAGATGCGTACATCCGTATATAAAAAAGCGAACCGCAACGGCTCGCCCTGATGGATATACAGTATAGGGTCAACTCATGATGCCTTTGTTCCGGCGCCATTCATCGACAAATAATTCGGCAAAGTAAGGGTCCCACTGGCTTCCTTTTCCGTCTTCCAATATCATTACCGCTTTTTCTTTCTGCATGCCCTTCCGGTATGGGCGGTCAGACGTCATCGCATCATACGCATCCGCTACCGCAATGATCCGTCCAAATAGCGGGATATCCTCCCCGCAGAGCTGGTCTGGATATCCCTTGCCATCGTAACGCTCATGGTGCGAACGCACACCGGGTAAATAAGGGGCCATGGCATAGGCTGGCTCCACTTGGCGGAGAATGCTTTCTCCCATGACCGGGTGCATTTTAATCTGGTCAAATTCCTCGTCCGTCAGCTTGCCATCCTTGAGCAGCACGGCATCGGCTACGCCGATTTTGCCGATATCATGCAGTAATGCCGTTTTGCGCAGCAAATCGAGGTCTGTCTCATTCAAACCGCCCCGCCGTCCAATGATCACCGAGTATTCAGCCACACGCAAAGAATGTCCTGCGGTATAAGCGTCCCTGGCATCCAGTGCTGCCGCCAAGGTGGCGAAATAACTTTCCTGTAGCTGACTGTTTTTATCTTCCCGTTCCTTCAATCCCTCAACCATGATATTAAAGCCTTCAACCAGCTTTGCAAATTCGTCAGAGTACAAATCGCTAGCTTTATCGTTCAGGCGGCCTTCCCTTACTTCGTTCATCTTTTCCAGCAGATGGTGAATGGGCTGCTCAATCTCACGGGTTAACAGCCATCCTCCCAGATAAGCGAAGGCCACACCAAATAGTAAAATCGTGCCCGCCCATACCCAATAGGAGCTGGAAAGTGCCTCATCCAGATGTTCCAGCCGAATCTGCGTAGCCAGGCAAAATAAAAACAGCGGAAAAGCACCAATCAACGTTGCGCTCAGCTGAAATTTGTGCCGGAGGGATAGTAATACCCGTCCCCTAAGCGATAGGTTAATTCCATATTTCTGATAAGTCCGGTCTCTAATTTCTACCAGCAACGGACGGATCGCCCTCATCGTCAGGAAAAATTCAATCATCGCGTGCATCGAAGCAACCAGACAAGCCCCTATACAGGCAATTCCCACATAATAGAAGGGCAGGGTGAGCTGTCTGGTATGAATCATCCATATGGCCATACCAGCTGCCGGGATGGAAAAACCGAGCAAATGCGGGCCCATAATACGTAACACAGACAGATTAGGCAGACGGTGAATCCGTATATACATCGCTTCTACATCCTCGAACGTCGTCCGCTTATCCAGAAAAAAGTGACGAACTGGTCCCAGATGCATCCTAAATACCAGCGTTTCGCAAACAATCATAATAATACTGGAAAAAGCAATGATCTTCATAAGACCTAAAAATTCATAATGGGCTACATTTAACGTGGAAAATATAAAAATTGCGCCTACCAACAGAACAGCTATAAACGAACCTATAATATAGTTCAGGATAACATGCTGAATAAAACGCTTATAGATCGGCAAAATGCTACCCCTCTTTTCATCCGTACACTCACAAAATATCTTGTTTATTCAATATCGGAGTACAGTCGGCAAAAGTTAACCTTCTTGCTTGAGCAATTTGCAATATGCTGCCTTAACCAAAAAACTGGATATCGCGCAC
The DNA here is from genome assembly GCF_050467745.1 of Paenibacillus sp. NRS-1781. NCBI lineage: Bacteria > Bacillati > Bacillota > Bacilli > Caryophanales > Paenibacillaceae > Paenibacillus > Paenibacillus sp. NRS-1781. Next base: position 7,677 of record NZ_JBITPI010000007.1, on the reverse strand, counting down.
GGAAGCAATAATCATTGACTCAAAAGAATTACCTTCATTCTGTTGTTTCTGTAGTTGATTTTCGTATTGATAAAGGTGTGATCCGCTTCTCCAGTTATGTACACTATATGGAGAACGATAAGGAGTAACTTTACTTTGCCAGGCCAGCTATCATCAAAAATATAGAAATTCCTTGCATTTTAAAATCGATCTTGTTATACTATTGTAGTATGTATTAAACCCCATAGGATTCCGCGCAACAAGCTATTACTCCTAATCACCGCATGGAGCTTCTCCAAATTTTATGTATAACCCTAATGTAGAATTTTGAGCTTTTGCCGAAGATTTTCACATTCACACTGGCGCGGTCATCGGAGCCGCAAGGACGAAAGAGAGGTAGGGCTTTTGTCGTTTGGAAAATGAGCAGTGGAATCGGACTGCCCCTTATGAACATGCTGACCATATTATGCAAGGCAGCAGGGGTTGAATATATATTATGCCGTCGAACCATGAAGTTCGAGCAGGCCGTGCAGTTCACGCAAGCTGCACCCATCCTCCGGATGATCCCCGGGGGATTTTTAGCGTCCATTTATCTAGTCACCGCCGAGAGCATCTATGAACAAAAAAATGACCCTGCCGATACACCGGCAGAGCCTATAGCTTGATCAAAAAGGGGTTAATAGGGTCATTATAGTCCCCCTTTCTTAAAACTAAATGATATGCACCTTAAAAACTCATTAATTTTCCAGCTATGTGTTCTACTCTAATAATTCGTCCAGTATTCCGTGCCGCCCTGCGGCGTGGTTGATCGCCCTGTTTCCGGGCGGGTGCCCCTGTCCGTCGAAGGCCGCTCCCACCCTTCCAGCAAAACCACATGCTGAGTACTGGAGTTATTTTCCCATGTAATATAACACTCCTCTTCCATATGCCGCAAAGCGGCTGTAATCTCGTTGTCCCTCTTCCCCGTTTTGACGGTCAATTCCGTCATCGTCGGCATATGGCGATGCTGGGCAAAATAGTTATACAGAATCCGTAACAGCTTTCGTTCCAAATCAGGCAACATCGTCTTTCCTCCCACCATAAAGAACATATGTTCCTATTATAACACATAAAAATGCACCCTCCTACTGGAAGCTGCATTTTGGACTTTTACGGTCCGGTTCAAATTCAGTTTTTTTCTTTCTCCTGACGACCGACAGAACGCAGCCACCAGACGATTCCACCAACGCTTCCTAATGCCAGAACCGTCAGGAAAATAATATAGAACAGATGAAATCCACGATCACTCATAGCAATCGCCTCCTTACTATATGTATACACTTCCCAACTAATCCTGTAAACCTCTTTTTGGAACCCAGCTCTATTTTTTTCCAAACACTCCACAACAGGTATCTTCTTGAGGCAAACCAGTACATGCTAATTAAATACAAAAAGGGCTTTCGGCAAATGACCGCAAGCCCTAATTCATCTGAGGTTAAGGCTGAATTACGCCTCGTTCTTCTTGCTATATTTAACGAAAGTAATCACAATCGTCACAGCAAACAATATTCCGGTGACTACCCAAGTTGTTAAAAATGCCATGCCCGAACCAACATTAGCTCCCATCGTCGGGTGCTTCACCGCTGTAAGTACTGAACCTTGCACCATAAATATCGTACAAAATAAAACGATAGGCACCAGAAGAATTGTACTCGCCGTCCTCCGGCTACCTGATACCACAATCACGCTTAGAGCAGAAATTACCAAAATCACAAAATATATAGTTGCTTCCCAAAGCATAGAAATGCTCACCATCCGATCTTTTTTCTATCCATTCGTAAATGTCCCTTCTATTGTAACAGACGTCACACAGCGAACCAAGCCATAATTTGTACAAATTATTCTCGACTTTGACAGCGAAAAGGAGCCTGAGCAGGCGACTTACTGGAACCTTTGTGCACTACAGCCTTAACCTTGTCATGGGACACTCCCAGAGATTCCAGCGTATTCCCGGTTTTGAGGCACCATGCTTCAATATCTCTCGCAAAACCGAAATCGGTTGCTGTAACCTCCAGTTTTTGTCCTTCTTCCATAGCCTTAACGGCTTCATATACCTTGAGAATAGGACCAGGACATTGCAATCCACAGGCATCCAGCAGGGTTAGCTCTGTGCCTGATCCGTCTTTGGCTTCCTCGCCCAGTTTGCCCCCTGTAGACAGATCAGAATCAGAATCCTGTTCAGCCATAACTGAATATGTCTTGTAGCCACCATCAACGTTTCTCACCTGATATCCGTATTGGATCAGCATTCGAGCCGCAATATAGCCCCGCAAGCCAACCTGACAGGATACCGCGATCTCCAGATCACGAGGGATTTCTGACATCCGTTCTCTCAGCTCTGGCAAAGGAATATGGATAGAACCCGGAATGACTCCTGCTTGCAGCTCCACCTCATCCCTGACATCAATAATAACGCCGCCTGTGCGGTAAAAATCATCGACTTCATGCCATTGCATCGTTTGGACCAGCCCATCCATGATATTCGAAGCCACATAACCAGCCATATTGACAGGATCTTTGGCCGAAGAATACGGGGGGGCATAAGCGAGCTCGATATCAGCCAACTCACGCACCTCCAAATGTCCACGAATGGCGGTCGCAATCACATCAATCCTTTTGTCTACTCCATCGACTCCAACGGCCTGTGCCCCATATATCATTCCTGTCTCCGGGTTAAAGAGCAGCTTCATGGAAATGGGCGATGCTCCCGGATAATAACCTGCATGCGAAGCGGGATGAATATGAACAGCCTTATAGGGAACACCCAGCCGCAGCAATGTTTTTTCGTTATTGCCTGTAGATGCTGCGGTCAAGGCAAACGCCTTAATCACGGACGTTCCGAGCGCACCATCATAAGAAATGGCCTGACCGTTCATATGATCCGCCACCAAACGACCCTGCCGATTGGCTCCCCAAGCCAGCGATACCATCGTTGCAAACCCGTGATTGCGGTCTTTGACCTGAATGGCGTCGCCTACCGCATAAATGGCCGGATCACTGGTTTGCAGTTGGGCGTTTACCTGAATAGCCCCACGAAAACCAAGCTCCAATCCGCTTTGCATGGCCAGCTCATTTTCGGGAACAACACCAATCGCGAGAATAACCAAATCCGTCTGAAGCATACCCCCGGAAGCCAAACGGAGCCGTGTACCCTGATCTGTAAAAGCCGCGACCCCTTCCTTTAAACGCACCTCCACCCCGTTCAGCTTCATATGCTGTTCCACCAGTTTAGCCATTTCAGGATCTAGCGGATGAAGCAATTGTTCTCCTTGGTCAATAATCGTTACCTTAAGTCCACGCTCCCGCAGATTCTCAGCCATCTCCAGCCCAATAAATCCGCCGCCGATGACAGTGGCATGTCGCGGATGCTTTTCATCTACATATTCCTTAATCACGTCCGTGTCAGGAATATTTCTTAGCGTAAATAGATTAGTGGCTTCGTTTAATCCGGAAATATCAGGTATCATCGGTCTGGCCCCTGGCGACAAAACCACCATATCGTACGGCTGCTCTCCCATTTTCCCTGATTTCACATCACGGAAGCGAATGAGCTTCTGCTCTCGGTCTATTTCAATTACTTCGGTGAGTACCCGTACATCTATATTAAAACGATCTCGAATCCCTTGAGGTGTCTGGAGGAACAGCTTCTCCCGCGCATGGATCGTGCCGCCAATATAGTAAGGAAGACCACAGTTCGCAAAAGAAACATGCTCTCCGCGCTCAAACATTATAATCTCGTCTTCCTCGTTCCATCTACGCAATCTCGCCGCAGCAGAAGCTCCACCTGCTACCCCGCCAATAATAACTATTGTTCTGCCCATTTTTTCTCCCCCTTATATACCCTATGGGGTATAATATATACCTATAGGGGTATGTTGTCAACGTTATTTCTCCATGACATGGACGCAAAAAAGGTGGAGGTTACCCCCCACCTGATCAACCTTAACTACTGCTGGCTGGCCGCGATCGCCTGCTCCAAATCGTACAAAATATCGTCGATCGCTTCCGTCCCGACGGACAAACGCAACAGCTCTGGCTTGACTCCGGCAGCAACCTGTTCCTCCGCATTCAACTGCTGATGCGTTGTGCTAGCCGGATGAATGATCAGAGATTTGGAATCACCTACATTCGCCAGATGGGAAAATAGCTTCACATTTTCAATCAGCTTGCTTCCCGCCTGACTGCCACCCTTAATACCGAAGGTCAGGATCGCCCCTTGCCCTTTCGGCAGGTATTTTTGGGCTAATTCGTAGGATGGATGGCTTGGCAATCCGGTGTAGCTGACCCACTCCACATCCTTGTGGCTTTCGAGATATTGCGCTACCTTCAAAGCATTCTGACTATGTCTTTCCAGCCGCAGATGGAGTGTCTCCAGGCCCTGAAGCAGCAGCCATGAGTTGAACGGTGAAATAGCTGCCCCAAGATCACGCAGCAGTTGTACCCGCGCCTTGATAATATAGGCAATAGGCCCCACCGCCTCGGTGTATACAACCCCGTGATAGCTCGGGTCCGGCTCAGTCAGTCCCGGGAAACGGCCGCTTGCTTTCCAGTCAAACTTGCCACTGTCCACGATCACCCCACCGATGGACGTTCCGTGTCCGCCAATGAACTTCGTCGCCGAATGCACGACAATATCCGCTCCGTATTCGATAGGACGCAATAAGTACGGGCTTGGGAACGTGTTATCCACAATCAACGGAATACCGTATTCATGCGCAATCGCTGCCACGGCTTCCACATCCAGCACATTGCCCTGCGGATTGCCAATCGTCTCGGCATATAACGCCTTCGTTTTATCCGTAATGGCTTTACGGAAGTTCTCCGGGTCATCCGAATCCACAAAATGCACCTTAATGCCCAACTTGGGTAGCGTCGTGGAAAATAAATTATATGTACCGCCATACAGACTGGATGCCGATACAATTTCATCCCCTGCTCCGGCAATGTTCAGAATGGAAAAGGAAATGGCTGCTGCTCCTGAAGCCGTTGCCAATGCGCCAGCCCCTCCCTCCAGAGCTGCGATCCGCTGCTCAAACACATCCGTGGTTGGATTCATCAGGCGCGTATAAATGTTGCCGAACTCTTTTAGGGAAAACAAATCAGCCGCATGCTCAGCATCCCGAAATCCATACGAGGTGGTTTGGTATAACGGAACTGCGCGGGCAAAGGTAGTAGGATCAATTTGTTGTCCGGCATGGACAGCGAGAGTTTCGAATGAAAGCTTGCGATCTTCTGACATGGTTATTTCCTCCCTTGTTATACGTGCTGTAAAGCGCAATCATAAATGATTTTTTAACCATTCTCGCACAAAAAGAACGATTTGGGAAGATAATTCTCATTATTCAGGTAGGAAATTATAAATTTCCAATTTGACTCATGCTGTTTATACCACTTTGCGCAATACATCCGACACCTTCGTAGGAATGCTCTTTTTCTAACTCAACTACCTTCAGGTTTCAGAACAGATTATTTGAATTAAACTGGATTCAACGTCTGCCCAAAACCCGAGCAATATACATTACAGCAAATAGGTGAAAGAGGTTGTAAAGAGGTGTTTTCGATAGAAATCAGAAAGGATATTTCTGAGCTGTAGTCCTTTATTTAGCGTATATTCGTTTACGTTGTTCTTCCACAAGCTGAGCCCAGTTCAGGGGTAGCATATCCAGCAGGATAGAAGGCTTTAGATCGGATATGATAGGCAACGTAATTAACAGTTACATTTGAACCTAATCCGATAAATACGGTATATACTCTTTGGATAGAATCCCCCTTATTAAAAAAGGAACGCTTTTCAGCGTCCCTATATTACAATAACCGTAATTTCAAAACTTTTTACAGCCTCCTGTAGCCACGGCCTTTGGTAATGAAATCTCACCTTTCTCTGACCTGCTTCATTTGCCGTATACGTCCAAGCTCGGACACCAGATCCTCCAATTACAGTGTGATTACCAACATAATCTTCTTTCTCAAGCAAAACCACATTTTTCTCTGCAACGATTTCTTCCAACCATGTATATCCTGTAGATGCATTTTCAAGTAGGGTAATCTGGAAGGCTTCGCCTTTTTTTAGACGGAGGATTTTACCATTGTCCTTCTCTTCAATGGAAATGATCATTAAATCACCTGACTTTCTAGTGATATTTAATAACCTGATCTCCCCCCCAATGATGAAGCTCAACCCCTTCTTTAAACTCTTCACCCATTTGCTGCAATATTTTCTCCTTGGCACCGACTAAGGCGTCAACATTGTCGATTAGATCCGTTGCGCTATATGCTTCGAAAAAGAAATGTTCAGCTTGGGCTTGAATACGATAATCATAAGGTAAGTAGCCAAATCCATTATCTCCCCAACGAGTTCCCCAAGAATTTTTAAATTTAAACAGTTGAGTTTCATCATCGAAGCCTACAATACATATGGCATGTCCACCTATAAATTCACTACTTCCGGGTAAAGGTATTTTACCTGTAGCCGCTACGTTTGAGTCCATCCAATTTTTGTATACCGATGTCCCGACTACAAAAGGGCCGTTCACAACTAAGCTTCTCTGCATTGCTTTTATCGTATCCAGATTTGCATATGCTTTTATTTTATATTTTGCTGCATTTGTATCTGCTCCAGCTTGGGGACTACCAGGATTACAGGCTTCATACTTCCAAAAGCTTTCCTCACATACTCCCTGTTTTTTTAGTATATCCATGGCTACCCTAATAGATGTCCCGTCTCCATCAGGAGTACATCGAGGTGTATTATCTGGGGCTGAATCTGCTGCTTTTGCCTTCTCGTAGAGGTATCTGGGTGAGAGTCCGACATATTTATCTCTCTCTTGCCACTCTTTCATACCTACAGCGCAGGAGAATCCAACGCACGTTCCTTCGTGTCCCTGATCTCTTACAGGAGTTATTCCTTTAACTTCAAATTTTGAAGGAATAATAAAAGGCGGCAAAATAGAAGACACGTTAGAAAATGTAAAAAATTAATCACAAGGAGACTATAACAATGCCCATTAAATACGGTGTGCTAAAAGCAATTCTAAAGAATTTAAATTAGGAAAAGATGACCCGCATCTAGAAGTGCTCATGGAAGTATCGCATAGCAAAGAAAAGTTCAGATTAGCCATTAATATCCAATCACAAGCTTGGCCGTCAGAAGTTCTTTATTTGATTGGCGAAAATTTTAATTCCTCGCAAATTACCCATCTGCAAGGTATGGCAGAAGGCTTCACTGGAATCAATAAAAACAATCGGGAGATTGCCTTGGATTATGTCAGGGGCCGTCTGTTTGATCCTAAACAAATGACACCACTCCCAAATATTAAACCTGGTCCCGACAACGATTTGTACGAAAAGTTAACAAACTATGTTCAAAAAGCCATTGATGAAGAAGCTGTTATATATGCTTATGGAGAACGATTTGGCCCTGAACATAAGGAGGATGAATACTTTCATTTCAAACCCGGAAATGGAGTTCACGATATTCATATGAACCAAGGTAACTCAGGAAATCCCAAATGGGAAAAAGATAATGGAGTTTGGCAAGACGGGGGATTGCTAATTCAGTTTAAAGACCGTTGGGTCGCATTATTCTTGGCTTTTCAATCTCAGTCATGGTGTACTAACGATGATACAGGTTATACACTTAAACACGTCTGTTGATTAACC
>NZ_JBITPI010000006.1:0-103602 GCF_050467745.1 Paenibacillus sp. NRS-1781 | reverse complement strand
ATCGCCCATGCCGGGCGCACACGCAAAAAATCGCCCCCCCCCTGATCAGGGAGCGATTTTAGATTTATGTTTGAATAGCCGTCTTCAGCAGGAAAGCACTTATCTATCCGATGACCTATAGCATCAGGATTCCTTGTTTTCGGAAGCCACAGTACCTTCTGTTGCAGCTGCATCACCTGCTACAGCAGCATTTTCCACCTCAACCGCGCGCGGAACGATAATGGAAGCAAGCAACTCTTCCTCAGGAACGTGCAACGTTACTCCTTTAGGAAGTTTCAGGTCGCTCGCGCTCAGCTTGTCACCGACATCCAGTGCGGATACATCCACCTCAAGGGTAGATGGCAGGTCAGCAGGAAGACCCTCGACTTCGACTTCGGTTTCTTGAATTTGCAGAATACCGCCCGTTTTTGTACCTACAGGTGTACCCTGATAATCAATAGAAACACGCACGCGAAGCGGCTTGTTTTTGGAGATTTTCAAAAAATCGGCATGCACCCACTGATTGTCACGCTGCTGATAATCCTTAATGATGACCGGAATGGTTTCTCCACCCTCTACTGTGAGGTTGAACACCTCCGAACGTCCGGTTCTGACTACTTTATTAAATTCTTTGGCATCGACATGTACAGGGGTTCCTTCAAGCTCAGAGCCGTAAACCACAGCTGGAATCCGTCCTTTTAACCTCAATCCACGAAGTGCCGAACCCTTCTTCTCTGTTCTCGGCTGGGCGGTCAGTTGAATACTTCCTCCATTAGAACTCATGATATACAACCTCCTTCAGGTTACCTTACAAATGATTATTCCTCAAGAATCTTGCCTGTTCACCAGTCGCACTACAAGGTATAAGCCAGCAAGCTGGCAAAACTAAACAAGTCCATAATTCTATATTACCCCTTTTTTCTGAAACTGACACACGTTTGCATAAAAAAATAGCATCTTTCGAAATAATCGAAACATGCTATTTCTGAAAATAAAGCTATCCCGCTCGATTGTCGTTGACCAGCAGCAAATATTCTTCTCTGCCACTATGAATCAATACCTGCATCACAGAACGGTTCAGGTCTACATCAATATACCGATCAGCCTCAATATCCTTGGCATCCCACTGATTGAGGCGGACGATGTAGCCGATACGCTGCACATGAGAAGCCACTTGAATACGCGCTACTGCGCGACCGTCATCCAATTCACTCAATTCAACATGTCCGTCCCGGCATCCGGTGCCCCATACCCACACATTCCAACCGGAATATTGTCGATCCGCACGCTCGTAAATCAACTCAACGGTGCGATACAATGCCGCTTCTTCGTAGTGACCTGCGATTTCCTGGTCTGTTCCCTCATCCGAGCCTTCCAATCCGTTCTCCGCCAGCAGCTCGTTAGTCTGATCCTGTCCGGTCAAAAAGGATGGCTTAGCGGGTTCCTCCTGATCATACAGTACCATCATCGACCAGCGTGAAACGGTCACACGATAGCCTGCTACTTCATACCGTATCTCATTTCCAGCCCCGTGAGCATCCACAACGACATGCCAGCGATCCGATTCCGCAGGCAGCAGTATGGTCTGCTCCGTATCCGAGCCGTTATAAATCACCACAATCTGATTCCAGGCGTCGCCGTTTGCATGGTGTCTCAATGCAAAAGCCACCACATGCCCGCTGCTGTGCAGCACCTCCATATGCTGCTCCACCAGCTCCCGGTGATCCATTCGGAATGCCGGGTGACTGCGCCGTAAAGCGATTAACCCCTGATAGTAATCAAATACGGGACGAAATCTCGCCTTGTTCTCCCAGCGAATAGCATTCACCACATCCACACTACGGTAGCTATTATGGTCTCCATATTTGGAGCGCAACAGTTCATCACCTGCATGGATAAAGGGAATGCCCTGGGAGGTCAGCACCATGCCGTTTGCCAGCAAGGATTTCCGTACGGTTTCATTCTCCAGCAAGTCATGCTCATTCACTTCCCGGTACGGGTCTGCTTCCGCCATGGCTTGTTCGGCCGCTCTCCCATCCTGCGGCTGACCCTGCTTCCATTGAGGAAAACCGCAGTGTTCCCGCAAATGCCGCACCGTCAAAATTTTATCCCACAGATTGAGATTATCGTGAGCCGTGACATAATTGACCGTTTCCGAAGGTTGGGCTGTAAAATCATGAATAGCTCCAAAAACACCTTTAAGCACCAGTTCCTCCTGATCCCATGCCCCCGTGGCAAAGCCACTTGCGGTACCATCACTGTCACCCTTAATAGCAGAACGATAGTTGTCATTGAAGACGGCAAAGCCTTTGTCCCTTTGCGTTCCTTTTAACGTCAGCAGAGGCTGCGGGGATTCTCCCCCCGTCCAAGGCTCTCCATAGATAAGCAGATCGGGACGAACCTCAGAGCGAAGCTCCTGTGTAAGCTGCTCCACAGTCGGCGTATCTATCAGTCCCATCAGATCAAAGCGGAAGCCATCTATATGATATTCCTCTGCCCAATAGCGCAGCGAATCCTTGATATACTTGCGAACCATCGGGCGTTCGCTTGCCACCTCATTACCCACACCCGAGCCGTTGGAAGGCTGTCCATGCTCATCCGTACGGTAATAGTAACCCGGTACAACAGGCTCGAACGGCCCTTTTTCCACCGAGAAAGTATGGTTGTACACGACGTCCATAATGACACCGATGCCAGCAGCATGCAGGGATTGCACCAGCAGCTTCAACTCCCGTATACGTGCCTCCGGGTCAGCCGGATTGGAAGAATAAGAGCCCTCCGGCACATTATAGTGCTGGGGATCATAACCCCAGTTATATTCCGTGCCCTGTTCTGCAAAATCATTTACCGTATGGAAATCAGCTACTGGAAGCAGATGAACATGTGTAATGCCCAGCTCCAGCAAATGATCCAGTCCGATACTGTTGCCCACCAAATCTTTTAGTCCCGTATACGTAAAGGCTGCAAACCGTCCTTGTGCGGCAGATAAGCCTTTTTCTCCAGTATTAAAATGTGTATCCATTGAAAAATCACGCACATGAAGCTCATATATAATGGCATCCGTAGCCCGGGCAAGTGTGGGTCCAGCATCCTCTTTCCATCCGTCCGGATGGGTTTGAGCCAAATCAACGATTGCCGTGCGCTGTCCATTGGCTGATACCGCTGTAGCATAAGGGTCGGCTGCATAATGAAGTGTGCGATCTGCCCATTCCAGCCTGTACATGTAATAATACTTGTTCCAGTCGCCTTCCAGCTCTACGGACCATACACCACACTCATCACGGCTCATCGGAAATTCCCAGCCACCGCTATGGTCCTGAACGTTACCTTCCTGGTCATACAATCCAGTGTTGTCATACAGCGCTACATGGACCTGCTTCGCAGTCGGTGCCCATACTTTAAACATGCTGCCGGCAGGCGTATAAGTAAGACCCAAATCATGGCCTTCATATGTGGGATATGTTGTGTACTCAAGCTCCTTGAGTTGATTGAAATCAGACATTCCTGTTCACCACCCATTTCTGTACATCGGCTTTTAGCCTCTGTTCATCCATCATTTATGATGTATTCGACTTGTCAGTATACCTCAGGATTTTGCAAAATCCTCACCTACTAGGCTATCAAAATAAGACAAGCTTGAAAAGTTGGATGATTTCAAATACGGATGCTGCTTTCATTTCACACGCACACTCCATTTTATGACAAAACCATGAACAGGCTACAGCAGCAGCCCTTCAAGCACCATAAATAATTCCCTTCATCCCTTCACATACACGCTAAAAACGCCAAAAAATCAGGACATCCTGCGGTTATCCATCTGAAACATATCGTCCACAATCCGCATGGTAGAGCTTCGGTGGGAAACAAGGACAATCGTTTTATCCTGCTGCTGTTCCTTTAACGATTTTAAAATGATCGCTTCGTTCAGGCTGTCCAAATTGCTGGTAGGCTCATCGAGCAGCAGGAGCGGAGCATCATGAACAAAGGCTCTGGCCAGCCCGAGCCGCTGACGTTCACCACCGGATAGCCTGTCCCCCAATTCTCCAACACGGCTGTCATATCCTTGAGGCAAGGTCATAATAAAATCATGCACCGACGCCCTGCGGGCTGCTTCCACAACCTGCTTATGCGTAGCATCAGGTTTTCCAATTTTAATATTGGCTGCAATCGTATCATCAAACAGGAACGTATCCTGATCCACATAACTTTGCAGACCTCTCAAATGCTTCGTTCCGATTTCTTTTAAATCATGTCCAGATAGCAATATCTCGCCCTGCTGTGGGTCCCTGAACCGCATCAGCAGCTTGAGCAAGGTGGACTTGCCAGAGCCGCTTTTACCCTGAATACCTGTAATCCGCTTGTGCGGTATCGTGAGACTTACATCATCCAACACCGTCTGACCCTCATATGCAAAAGTAACCCTGTCCACCTTCGCCCCGGAAAAAGCAACCCTCATTCCCTCGATATTTTCCTCGACCTCCGGGGTTTCCTCCAGCAGACTCAGCACACGTTCCCCGCTCGCCAGCGTTTGCAGCAGATTGTTGGACAAATTGCTAAGCGCAACTACCGGGCCAAACGAGCTAAACAGGGCAATAACGGAAATAAGCATCCCTGTAAAGCTGACTTGCCCCTTGGACATGCCATACAATCCAGCCAGCAGCATCAGAAATGAAAAACCCACGACCGCAGCATCCGTTATCGCTCTTGTGATGCCTTCATGATGCTTCAAGCTCTTCTGCTTGGCATCCAATTGATCCGTGCGACGGTTAATCTCCGCCAGTCGTTGTTCTCCGCGCCCGTATTGCACAATTTCCTTCATACCCCGCAGGCTGTCCAGGAAATAACTGCTCAGCTTGCCGAAGCTGCTCCGGTATTCCATACCCTGACGTCTGCCCATACGCGACGTTAACAAGGGAATGAACAGACCGACTGTGATGTAAGCAAGTGCAGCGAGCCAGCCTAATAGAGGCTCATATGAACCGATAAAGAATACCATTAGCAGTGAAGTGATGATGCCGATCATAATAGGCGCTATCGTATGTGCATAAAACACTTCCAGCAGCTCGATATCACTCGTAATCAGCGAGATCAGATTCCCTTTGTCCTTGCCTTCGAGCTTAGCTGGCGCCAGTCTGCGCAGGGCTTGAAGCACCTTGTCACGCAGTACAGCCAGCAGCTTGAAGGCGAGGTAATGACCACTCATTTGCTCACCATAACGGAACACGCCGCGCAATACAGCACAAACCACGATGAGCGTGAGCAGGAACGTCATACTGTAGCCCGTCGTGATGCCCGTTGCTGTAAGCAGGGCAAGGGCTCCATAGACAATAATGCCAATAGCACAAGCAAATCCAAGCACTCCCGTAACAATCGTTATGAGCAGAACGGGTAACAGAGGCCCCGCCAGCGCCATTAATCGGGCCATAATCCGCATTCCGTGTCTACGCATATACAGCACCTCCTTTTACAAACTGCTCTACCCGGTTTTGACTGAGATACATCTCTGCATAATGCCCTTGCTGGCTTAACAGCTCAGCATGTGTACCAGACTCTGCCACTTGGCCGTTTCGCAGCACATAGACGCGGTCAGATTGTACAACATTTTCCAGTCTATGTGAGATGAGAATAACGGTTTTGTGGCCTGCCAGCGCATGTATAACCTCCATAATGCCTGCCTCGCTCTCACTATCTATGTTAGAGGTAGCCTCGTCAAAAATGTACACGCCACTATCATGCAGCAGCGCTCTTGCCAGCGCTAGCCGTTGGCGTTGTCCCCCTGACAGGTTCGTTCCCTGCTCCTCCAGCTCTACTTCCAGTCCTCCCTGTGAGAGAATGAAGTCATACAGCTTTACCTGCCGCAACGCTTCCAGCATCTGTTCCTCATTCGCATGCTCATTGCCCATTTTCAAATTAGCTTCGACCGTGCCCTTGAAAATATAGCTGTTGAAGCCGATCCAGGTCATATGACGCATACGGCTTTCTTCCGAAATGGCGGCAAGCTCGGTTCCTCCAACGATCAAGCTTCCCCGATAACCCTCGTGATGTCCAACGATTAATCCGGCTACCGTGCTTTTACCAGAGCCTGATTCCCCGACAATGGAAACAAAGCTGCCCTGAGGAATATCCATAGATATATCTCGTAGAGTGTCCCTTTCGTCATAGGCAAAGTTCACCTGATCCAGTCGAATATCGGTAGTCTCGATGCTTTTTTTTCCTTGTACTAGCTCCTCTGTACTCAGAATTTGAAATATTTTGTCACTCGCTGCCATCCCGTTCATGGCGATATGAAAGTAAGAGCCCAGCAGGCGCAGCGGAATGAAGAACTCCGCCGACAGCAGCACAATGATCAGCGCTCCCGCCAAGCCGATATGACCAGCGGAATATTCGCTCACTGCGACCAGAACGCCCGCAGCGGCACCGCCAAATGCAATAAGGTCCATGACTGCCACCGAGTTAAGCTGCATGGTCAGTACTTTCATTGTCATTTTGCGAAAATCCTCGGCCGCCGTGTTCATTTCCTGATGCTTCTCCTGGTCTGTCCCGTATATTTTAAGCGTGGTCAGGCCCTGTACATTTTCCAAAAAGCTGTGACCCAGATTAACATAGCTGCCCCAATATTTGCGAAACAGCTTTTTAGCCATTCTCATAATGACTATAATCGACACCGGAATCAGCGGAACGCAGATCAACAGAATAATGGCAGCCTTGAAGCTGACAAAGGATAAGGTGATGAACAACGTTACGGGTGCAAGCAGACTGTAAAATAACTGGGGCATGTATCTGCCAAAATAGGTTTCAAGCTGCTCCACTCCTTCTACAGCAACCTGAATAACCCCCGACGTGGAGGTATGATCCGTATACGCTGGCCCCAGCTTCAGCAGCTTGCCGTAAATTTGCGAGCGCAGCGTTTTTTTGGCATTCACGGAGGCCCGATAGGACAGCATACTGGCTGCATAATTGCACAAGCATCGGACTGCAATCGCAGCAATGACAATGGCCGTCACAGATAGAATCAGCTTACGGGTAACTTGTCCCGTCCATGCCTGCTGCAAAACATAGGACATGGACAAAACAGCGGCTATACTGCCTAAAAGACCGATCCACTGCACAAGCACACCCAGAACGATATACTTTCGGGAATGCTCCACCAGACCAAGCAGACGGCTGTCGACCATTTTAGACCTTTTCTTCGTGGTATCAGCAAGTGCAGCTACAGATGGAGTTGGGGATGGAGTTTCCGCTGTAGTGCCTCTCACCGTTCCGATCCTGAATATAAAGTAATAATATTTGAAGAGGATGACTAACCCGATAATCACCTTGGCCCACACAGGTGGGGTTAAAATAAAGCCGGTAATGAGCATGGCTGACGCCAATCCCAGAGTCGTGATTTTCGTGGACAGCTTCAACGATCTCGTTTGGACAAAGCTTTCCAGATGCTTATGGTACAAAGGGGTATTCGAAAACCATTGGTGAATCCGTTCAGACCCCCGCATAAAGAAAAAGGCTGCTAACAGCAAAAACGGCGTAGTCGGCAGCAACGGTACCACCACGCCAATGACTCCAAGCGCCAAAAATAGAAACCCTAAGGTAATATAGATCGGTTTCACTGTAATCCTCCCTAAAAAGATATGATGATGACCCATTTGATGGATAATGATAATCATTATCAATATAAACAATTTAGACAGGTTGTTATGTGATGTAAATCACGCATGACAAAATCCTCTTGAAGCACATCTCTACAGAACACGCTTTTGTGGGTGTTGGTGTAGATGTATTGGCTTCAAGAGGATTATGGAAAATAATGCGCGATATTACGTTGTTTTATGAATTTATAATATCATATTGCTCCAATACCTGCCGATGTAGCGGGTGGTGTGCGGGTATGGATGTATAGCGTGTCAGCGCCACACCCAGTCCTTCGCTGCGGATCACCTGCTGAAGCTCGACTGCCTCAGGGTCCTCCGCAATATCAAATTTACAGGCAGCAGCCATTCCTAGCGCCAGATGATCCGTTAAGATGCCATACTCCTCCGCTTGCAGTGCCGGACGTACAAGACGGTCATTGGGAGACAGCTTCCGCAACGGTGAACGTCCGACCCGAGTGACCTCGTCTGTCAGATTAGGGTTGCGGAAGCGATCCAAAATTTTGGAGATGTACTTCTTATGCTCCCCCTGATCCAAACCGAAGCGCTTCACAAGCACTGCCCCTGTTTCCTCCAGTGCCCCTTGTATCGAATCCACCACCTTGTGATCCTTCATGGCTTCCTGAATGGTAGCATAACCCGCGTTATAACCAATATAGGCCGCCACACAATGCCCCGTATTCACCGTGAACAGCTTGCGTTCAATGTAAGGCTCCAGCTCCTGCACGTAAAGGATGCCTTCGATCTCTTTATGGTCAGAAGCCATTTGCGAACGATCCACCACCCACTCGTAAAAAGGCTCTACCTGCACATGCAACGGGTCCTCATGATGCTGGATCGGCACAATCCGGTCTACCGCAGCATTCGGAAAATAAACCGAAGCCTCCGCCTTGGCACGAGTCGCCTCATCCAATAGCGCAAAAACATGCTCTTTCAGTTGGGCGCTGCCTCCAATTGCATTTTCGCAGGCAATCACATGTAGCGGCGCTGCCCCGCGTTCTACCCGCCGCTTAATTCCCTCGGCAATGCCTGCTGCAATATGCTTGAGGATGCTGACACCCACTGCGGTCGTTACCAAATCAGCTTGGTCTACCGCATCCGCTACAGCCCCTGCATCTTTGCCGTCAATCGCGGTTACATTCGTGACCATCTCCATATCCTTGGTATCATTCGCCAACTCTACAGTGTATTGCTTGCGCCGGCGTAACTCGGATACAAGAGTGTCGTTAACATCCGAAAAGACAACCTCATAACCTGCCCGCGACAGAATCAATCCGATAAAGCCACGACCGATATTTCCTGCTCCAAAGTGGACGGCTCTCATAGCTCCATCTCACTTTCAAACAAATCGATAATTTCCTGAGGGGTCACCGCGTTGCGAAGTTTATCCATGTTTTCTTCCTCGGCACACACCACAGCGATACTCGTCAAAATCTCCATATGATCGCCGCCTTGTGCTGCGATGCCGATCACCATGTATGCTTTTTCTTCCCCAAAATCCACACCTTGCGGGAACTGAATGATCGAGATGCCAGTCGATTGAATGAACGTCTTGGATTCCTTCGTGCCGTGTGGAATAGCCAACCCGTTCCCGATATAGGTAGACACGATCTCCTCGCGTTCCAGCATCTTGTCAATGTACTCACCTGTAATATGTCCGGCATCCAGCAGGATTTGTCCGGCCATGCGAATCGCCTCGTATTTGTCTTTGGCGGTTGTGTTCATTTTTACTTTGTCTATCGTCATAATGCTCACGGTAGGTTCCTCCCTGTCCCTAATTTACTGTGAAAAAATTCAGCCAGTTCACTCGATATATAATTGGCGATATGCTCACGGCTACCGTGTTTCAGTAGCGTAACCATGTCTTCCCGAAGTAGTAATGCACTAATCTCGCTCAATACCTCCAAGCTTTCTCTCAGCAGCTCGCGAGGTCCCAACATAAGCAGCACGCAATCTACCTGTTCGCCTGCATCCGCCAGCAGCGGCTCTGCCAGCTTATACAGCGTAAGCGAAGGCGAAGGCTGGCGAATATAGTGGCTACGCGTATGAAACAAAGCAATGGAGGTATCAGGAATAACCTGACTCCCCTGGCGTTCTCTTTCCATGAGCTGTGCAGCAATGGCAGAAGGCTCTGTAACGTTCCCCTGTCCCGCCTCCAGCATGCAGATAGCCTGTACGGTAGCCTGCATATCCATCCCCTGATTTTCCAGCGTATACACTTGAAATTGCTGTACAATGTGTACAATTTCCTCGAGACTTTTTCGCAGCCCGGTGAGCCACTCCATGCCCTGACCGGGCTGGACGGCCTGCTCCTGCTGCTGATCATTGGGATCCTTGAGTGTAATATGCTGGATAAAATGTCGCAGACGGTCACTCTCCTCCTGCGTCAGCAGCGGGCTGATCTTGAGATAGCGATCTGGTTCCAGCGGTAGCTCCACCGTCGAAATGATCAGATCATAATCCTCTTTAGGAATCCGCGCCGCCTCGTACCATGAGGCCCTATCCACGATTTTGATCTGTGGCAGCTCCTTGGCGAGCCTTGTTGCCAGCAGCCTGGATGATCCAATGCCGCTCGTGCAGACGACGATGGCCCGCACCTCCCGCCGCAATTGTCGCAGCCGCTCCAGCGAAGCGCCGAAATGCATGACGAGAAATCCGATCTCTTCATCCGGCACTTCCATTTCTGTCATGTCCGCCGCAGCCTTCTTCACCGAGTCGAACAAGCTGCCGTAATCCTTGCGGATTTGCTGGAGCAGGGGATTACGGATGGATCTGCCTTCCTTCAAACGTTTGAGTACCGGAGCCATATGGGCAATCAGTCCTTCACGCAGAACACGATCCTCTGCCAATGGCGTGTCTGTCTCTTCCTCTACACGACGAATCAACTCATGAACCGACTCCAGCAGTACGAGATCATCCAGCGGCAGCAGCCGGGTAGAATGATCCTCGGCATCACGGAACAGCAGTCTGAAATAAGATCGTTCCGGCTCTGGAAAATCAATATCCAGCGCCTCTGACAATTCCGTGCATATGCGTTCCACCATAGCTGTGCGCAGCATGATATTCTCATCCGAATCTGTTTTGGAATACGAGAGACGATGATCCACAACGTATCCGAGCCGCAGACGTGCCAGCGAAACGCAAATTTGAATCAACAGCTCCATATATTTGCTTTCCACCCTGTTTTTCAGCCATTTCTCATGGGGCTGCCAGAGGGAATTTTCCACGGTCAGCAGGTTCTCTCTGCCAATCATCTCCAGCAACTTGTCAGCGACACGTGTCACAGGACGAAGCTCCTCCCGGCTGGAAAACAGATCCGATTCATCCAAATACTCTAGAGCCAGCTCGGAAATCGCCCGTCTTTTGTCCGTCTCCCGGCCTGTAATCTCGACGCCGTACCCGCGTCTGCGCACAAGCACGAGTCCCCGTTCCACGATCCAGCCTTGCAATTCGTCCAGATCATGACTGACCGTAGTTACTGCGACCTTCAAATCAGCAGCCAGCGCCAGCAGCTTGATCGGCTCCTGTGTATCCAGCAGCATACAGAGAACCACGATCTTTCTTTCCTCAGCCGAATATTCGTCCGACTTCGTATGCATCAATTGCTCCCGCAGACATACAAGCTGAGCCGGGTCGGCATCCACATAGATACCAATCCCTGATTTTTTCTCCAGCTTTACCGCATGAGCCGCTAACCAATGCTCGACTGCACTGAGCTCCCGGTGAACCGTCCTTGTGCTGACATTAATCTTCGTGGCAATTTCCCCGGCTGTTACCTCTTGGGACTGCTCCAGAAGATATTCCACGATGTCACGTTGTCGTTTCGTAATATTCATAAACGCATACCGTTCCTTCCCAAGCTCATCCCTTCCGCAGAACATACCTACTGCACACAGGCGGCCTGACTACTACAGGGGATTAAGAATCGGATTTCAGACGTTCCACCAGCGCTTCGTATTCAGGACTTTTCAGGAAATTGTCAATAGAAATGTGCTCAGCATTGGGAGCTACCGTTTTAGCCCGGTCTGTCAACGTTTTTTGCGTAATGACAATATCCGTATCCTGCGGAATCTCACTGATTGCCGTGTTTGTTACCGTAACATCCACACCCGCCTGCTTCATTTTTTTGCGTAAAATCGAGGCGCCCATAGCGCTTGAGCCCATACCTGCATCACAGGAAAAGACGATCTTGTTGACATCTGATTTATCCTTGACCGTTTGAACTTCGGCAATCTTGGCAGCAAGATCAGCTTCGCGGTTATCTTCCGTTACAGCGGCGTTTTCGCTTGCACCTTTGCTTTGAGTCTTCATATCCTTCATACGGGATGCCGCTTCCTCAAGCCCCTCTCCTTTTTGCTTACCTGTCTTGAGTAATACCGCAGCCACAGCAAACGATACGACCGCAGCAGCAATCACACCGCTCAGCATTGGCAAATATCCGCCTTTTGGCGTCATCAGGAAATAAGCGATGATACTACCCGGTGAAGGAGCTGCAACCAGTCCGGCACCTGTCAGCATGAAACAGAACGTTCCCACCATGCCCCCTGCTATAGCAGCAAGAATCAGAATCGGCTTCATCAAAATATAAGGGAAATAAATTTCATGAATCCCGCCGAAAAAGTGAATGATGACCGCGCCGGGAGCCGACGACTTCGCAGAACCTTTACCAAACAGGCAATAGGCCAGCAAAATACCGAGCCCCGGTCCAGGGTTGGATTCAAGCATGAACAAAACGGATTTGCCTGTTCTTGAAGCCTCCTCCAGCGCAATCGGACTCAATACTCCGTGGTTCAGTGCGTTGTTTAGAAATAACACTTTTCCGGGCTCAATAATGAGGTTGACGAGCGGCAAAAGCCCTGCGTTCACGAGGAACTGTACCCCTGCTGACAACACTTGACTGATAATTTGTACAAACGGTCCGATTGCCACATGGGCAAGCAACGCTAAAATCGCCCCGATAATCCCTGCTGAGAAGTTATTGACCAGCATTTCAAACCCTGATTTAACTTTGCCGTCAATCGCTTTGTCGAATTTCTTCAATATCCATGCAGCCAGCGGACCCGCTACCATCGCGCCGAGGAACATCGGAATGTCCGCCCCGACAATGACACCCATCGTCATAATGGCCCCGATCACACCTCCGCGCTGTCCGTGAATCATGGTGCCACCCGTATAACCGATCAGCAGTGGCAGCAAATAATTTTTCATCGGATCAACCAGTTGTGCAAAACCCTCATTCGGAAACCATCCGGTCGGAATAAAGAGTGCCGTGATCAATCCCCACGCGATAAAGGCCCCCATATTGGGCATAACCATACCACTGAGAAAACGGCCAAAACGCTGTACGGCAACGCGCGCGCCTCCGTTTGAATTGGACTTTGCGTCCACTGTGCTCATATTCATATCCTCCTTATAGGTAAAAAGCATCACTACCTTTTCTTAAAATTCATACTAAATGACAACGCTATCTTCATCAACGAAATGAAAACGTACTTTCGTCATGAACATTGATGACAACATTTAAATTTAAGGTAAACAGGCGCGAAATCCTTCTGCATAATTCCTCTTAATATGGCCTGTAACATGAGTGTTTAGTCGAAAAACCATCCTGTCATCAGTACAATTTATGTATGAGATCTATCCTCTAAAAAAGATAAAAGAACGTAATTACGCTTTCCAAAAAAGACAGCAAAAAATAGCCGCTATGCCCAATCATCGCGACTATTTTTATACAAAACAGAGCGGACAAACGCCACTCTTATTCAGTTATCCAACCTAATTTGCCCCATTATTACTCATTGGCAGTCAATTGCTCGTACTGATCCGCAGACAGCAGCTTGCTTAGTGCTTTCTCTACATCTTCTCCAAGCTCCACTTCGATCATCCAGCCTTTTTCATAGGGAGACTCGTTCACCAGCTCAGGCGTGCTTTCCAGCGCTTCATTCACCTTCAACACCGTTCCCGTCACCGGAGCGAACAGGTCGGATACTGTCTTTACCGATTCAATAGTACCAATCTCTGCCCCCTGCTCAATCGTTGCTCCCTCCCCAGGCAGCTCCACAAAAACGATATCCCCCAGTTGATGCTGTGCAAAGTCCGTAATACCGATTCGTACCGTTCCATCCTCTGTGCGCTGAACCCACTCGTGTTCCTCTGTGTACCACAATTGCTGCTTCACTTCACTCATCCTGCTCCGCCTCGCTTCCATATGGATTACATCGTTTCGCCTACCCGTCTGTGACAGGTTAAGATTATGACAACAAGAACTCTCATGTCAATAATACTAACAAAAATATTTCACATTTCTCCATATATCGTTCTAACTAAAAATACGACAGGATATAACAAACGCTTACATAACCTTATTTATGAATAAAATGTTTTTAATAATGTTTTTCATGACATTTTTGTTGACATTTCGAATAAATTTGCGTATTAATGGGTTATAACAAGTGCTTTTGGAAATACCCGATAACTGTAAACGCGGATGAACGTGGAGGGAGAGACTGCCAAAACTCGCTAGCTGTTGCCGCCTGTGAAAACAAGGTAGCCAGCGAGTGGAATCAAGCTGTTACCGGCAGGGCCGGATGACGTTTAGCTGATCCAAGGGCAGCGCCGAAGGAGTAAACCTGCACCGCAGGTGAATCTCTCAGGCAAAAGGACCTCTGCCGGACGCATCTCTGGAGAGCATTCGCCATACAGGCGGATCACCCAAGGGGAAACCTGGTACGCACCGGGGTAACTCTCAGGTATCAAGGACAGAGCTGAAAAAAAGTGTGTGGACTGCGGTCCATACGTTTTTTTCGGCCTGTCTTTTTTGTTTAGCTGATCACACTGGATAGGAGTGAAAAAATGACTAACTTGCGAAAAACGCCGCTGTATTCCTCCTACGGCACGCTGCCGGGGGTTCGTTGCATTGATTTTGGCGGCTGGGAGCTGCCTGTACAGTTCAGTGGCATTCAAAAGGAGCATGAGGCCGTCCGACAACGTGCGGGAATGTTCGATGTATCGCATATGGGTGAATTCTTGGTCGAAGGCCAGGAAGCCGAAGCATTTCTGCAACAGGTGACGACGAACGATGTCAGTCAGTTGGAGCCAGGTCAGGCCCAATACTCTCTCCTGTGTTACCCGGATGGAGGTGTAGTAGACGACCTGCTTGTTTACTGTAAAGGGTCGGAGCGTTACATGCTCGTTGTGAATGCCTCCAATATCGACAAGGATTGGGATTGGCTGCTTCGCCATGCTCCTGCATCCGTTCATCTGGAAAACGTATCAGATGCGTTAGCACTGCTGGCGTTGCAAGGACCTGAAGCTGCTCGTATTACCGCAGCCGTGACAGACGTGGACATTACGAATCTGGCATCCTTCCGATTCCGTGAGGATGTGCAATTGTTCGGGGCAAAAGCGCTCGTCTCCCGCACCGGGTACACGGGTGAAGACGGTTTTGAATTTTATGTGCCCGCTGTGGATGCACCGGCAGTGTGGGACGGATTGCTTCGCATCGGTGAGCCGCATGGTCTGGTTCCCGCCGGACTTGGGGCCAGGGATACGCTGCGCTTCGAGGCACGGCTGCCGCTGTACGGACAGGAGTTGTCCGCTACCATTTCCCCACTGGAAGCTGGTTTAGGCTTCTTCGTCAAGCTGAATAAGGGGGATTTTATCGGGAGAGAGGCCCTGCAACGTCAGAAAGAACAAGGTATTCCACGCAAGCTGATCGGACTGGAAATGCTCGACCGCGGCATCCCACGTGCCCATTATCCCGTTTTTGCGGAAGGACAGCACATTGGCGAGGTCACAACGGGAACCCAGTCGCCCACCTTAAAGCGTAATCTGGGTTTGGCTCTAGTGGACAGTCGTTTCAGTTCCCTATCCACACCGTTGGAGGTCGAGATTCGTGGCAAGCGCCTGCGCGCCGAGGTGGTAGCAGCGCCCTTTTATAAACGTCCACGCTGATTTAATACTATAACTATCGTGATCCATTACTAACGCTGCCCCGTTCGCAATCGTTTATTAATCATTTGTTAATCGTTCTACGTTTTTACGATTTTGTTGGTTGAAAGGAGCCAGACCCAATGAAACAGCATCGCTATCTTCCCATGACTGAACAGGATCAAGCCGAAATGCTACGCGCGGTCGGCGCATCGTCTATCGACGATTTATTCAGCGATATTCCTGAGGCGATCCGGTATAAGGGGGAGCTGCCCCTGTCTTCTCGGTTAGACGAAAGAGCCTTAACCCGCCACTTATCAGGACTGGCCGGGCAAAATGCCAATACAGACACGCACGCCAGCTTTCTCGGCGCAGGGATTTACGATCATCATATTCCATCCGTTATCCAGCATATCACTTCACGCTCGGAATTTTATACGGCCTACACTCCCTATCAACCGGAGGTAAGCCAGGGCGAGCTGCAAGCCATCTTCGAATTCCAATCGTATATATGCGAATTAACAGGCATGGCTGTAGCCAATGCCAGTATGTATGATGGAGCGACTGCGCTGGCAGAAGCAGGCTCATTGGCCGCCGCTGCCACCCGCCGCAAGCAGCTCATCGTATCGCGGACCGTCCATCCAGAGGCACGCCAGGTGCTAGCCGCCTATGCGCGCGGGCTGGATTTGGATATCGTGGAAATCGGCTGTGCAGATGGTGTAACCGACATGAAAGCATTAGCGACAGCCATATCGGAACAGACGGCGGCTGTTTTGGTCCAAAGCCCTAATTTTTTCGGGGCCGTAGAAAATCTGAAGCCGATGGCTGACCTGATCCATGCGCACAAGGGTCTTATGGTCGTCAGCGCCAATCCGCTGGCGTTAGGCCTGCTGGAAGCACCCGACAAGCAGGGTGCGGATATTGTCGTAGGAGACGCGCAGCCGCTTGGCATCTCCTCCTCCCTCGGCGGCCCGACCTGCGGCTACTTTGCCGTTTCTCAGGCTCATATGCGCCGTATCCCCGGCCGTATTGTGGGCCAGACCACAGACCGTAACGGCAAACGTGGCTTCGTGCTGACCTTGCAGGCACGGGAACAGCATATCCGCCGGGAAAAGGCCACCTCTAATATATGCTCCAATCAGGCACTGCTCGCTTTATCTGCCTCAGTGTATTTGTCCGTCATGGGTAGACAGGGCATCGCGGAAGTAGCCGCGCTAAACCTGCACAAAAGCCGCTACGCATTGGAGCAATTACTTGGATTGAAGGGCATAACCGCCTCCTTTACCGCACCCACCTTTAACGAGTTTGCCCTGCGGTTACCTGAGAGTACGGATATAAATAAACTGCAAGCCGAATTGCTTGCCGCCGGATTTATCGGCGGCTACGATTTGGGCCAGAATTATGAGGAATATGCGGGTCACATCCTGATTGCCGTGACAGAGCAACGAACAAAGGAAGAGATCGATCAATTCGTACACATCTTGGGGGGATTGCTATGACGCATACTACAGGACAAGATCAGGCGCTCATTTTGGAATTGAGCAGACCCGGCCGTATCGCCTATTCACTGCCTGAATGCGATGTTCCCCGGCGTCCGGTGGCAGAGCTTTTGCCGGATTATGCGCAGCGCAGCGAGCCTGCGGCATTGCCCGAGGTATACGAAGTAGACGTTATTCGACATTATACAGCACTGTCACGGCGTAATTTTGGCGTGGACAACGGATTTTATCCCCTCGGCTCCTGTACGATGAAATACAACCCCAAGGTGAACGAGGATGTCGCCCGTTATGCAGGCTTCGCCAAAATCCATCCGTACCAGCCGGAGGACAGCATCCAGGGCGCCATGGCGCTGCTCCATACGCTTCAAAACGATCTGGCCGCGTTAACCGGCATGGATGCCGTCACCCTTCAGCCCGCCGCGGGCGCCCATGGCGAATGGACCGGGCTAATGATGATCCGCTCCTACCACGAAGCGCGTGGTGAGCGGCGTACCAAGGTGCTCGTGCCGGATTCCTCGCACGGAACGAACCCCGCCAGCGCCACTGTGGCAGGCTTCGAAACGGTCACCCTCCCCTCCACACCGCAGGGGCTGGTGGATCTGGACGCGCTGCGTCAAGCCGTAGGCAACGACACCGCTGCGCTTATGCTGACCAACCCGAACACGCTCGGGCTGTTCGAGAAGCAAATCGCTGACATTGCCGCGATTGTGCATGAAGCGGGTGGCCTGCTCTACTATGACGGCGCGAACTCCAACGCCATTATGGGGATCACCCGCCCCGGGGATATGGGCTTTGACGTGGTGCATCTCAATTTGCACAAAACGATGAGTACCCCACATGGCGGAGGCGGGCCTGGCGCGGGACCTGTCGGGGTAAAGCAGCGGCTCATTCCGTATTTGCCCAAGCCGCTTGTTGTGCGTGATCCACAGGGAATGTACCATTGGGACCTAGAACAGGGAGATTCTATCGGACGGGTCAAAGCCTTTTACGGCAATTTCGGCATTCTCGTCCGTGCCTATGCCTATATCCGCAGCTATGGTCCTGACGGCTTGAAGCGGGTATCCGAATGTGCCGTACTTAATGCCAATTATATGATGCATCGGCTGGCTCCGTATTTTGACATCCCTTATCCGGGATATTGCAAGCACGAATTTGTGATGTCCGGGCGCGCCTTAAAGAAATTCGGAGTGCGTACACTTGATGTTGCCAAGCGATTGCTCGATTTCGGCTACCATCCGCCTACGATTTATTTCCCGCTGAATGTAGAGGAATGTATCATGATCGAGCCGACAGAAACGGAAAGCAAGGAGACGCTTGATGCCTTCATTGACACCATGATCCAAATTGCGCGGGAAGCGGAGGAAACGCCTGAATTGGTGCTGAATGCTCCATATACCACTCCAGTCACGCGACTGGACGAAGCAACTGCAGCTCGCAAGCCAATATTGAATTGCTCATGCAGCTAAAAGCAAACTCCAATTTTGGGCATACAAAAAAGCCGGTATCTGTTAGATACCGGCCGCTGTATGTAGACAGCCATTTTTGTTGGAAAAAGATATACCTTGAAAAGGTGATACCCTTCCTTAGCCTTCAATGCTTTGAACCAATTCAACAACCTGCTCGGCTGTTTGCATGTCCAAAGCTTTTGCAGCCAGTTTCTCCATGTCCGCGCGGGACAATTTCGAAATTTGACTGCGTGCTGGCAGAATGGAAGTGGCACTCATGCTGAACTCATCGAGTCCCAGACCCAACAGCAATGGAATTGCTGTTGTATCCCCTGCCATTTCACCGCACATACCAACCCAGCGTCCTTCACGGTGAGCGGCATCAATAACCATTTTCACTAGACGCAGAATGGATGGGTTATATGGTTGATACAAATAAGATACCCGTTCGTTCATGCGATCCGCTGCCATCGTGTACTGAATCAGATCGTTCGTACCGATACTGAAGAAATCAACTTCTTTTGCGAATTGGTCAGCCAATACCGCTGTAGAAGGAATTTCTACCATGATGCCCAACTGAATTTCTTCAGATACGGCTACACCCTCGGCTACCAGCTTTTCCTTTTCCTCCAGCAACACAGCTTTGGATTCACGGAATTCATTCAGCGTAGCAATCATCGGGAACATGATCCGCAGGTTACCATGTACACTTGCCCGCAGCAAAGCACGCAATTGAGTACGGAAAATATCCTGACGATCCAGACACAGACGAATAGCACGGAATCCGAGGAACGGATTCATTTCTTTCGGCAGATCCAGATAAGGAAGCTCTTTGTCGCCACCGATGTCCAACGTGCGGACTACAACCGGTTTGCCTTCCATTCTTTCCAGAACGGTTTTGTATGCTGTGTACTGTACTTCTTCGGATGGAAGCTTATCGCGTCCCATGTACAAGAATTCAGTACGATACAAGCCGACTCCTTCGCCACCATTATCCAGTACACCAGCTACATCGTTAGGCGTACCGATATTAGCTGCCAGCTCGACGTGCACACCATCGACGGAAACCGTAGCTTCGCCGCGCAGCTTGCGCCACTCTTCGCGTTGCTTGTCGTATGCCACCTGTTTTGCTTGGTATTCCGCAACGATCTCTTCGGAAGGGTTCACAAATACGTGACCGTCCAGACCGTCGACGATAATCAAATCGCCGCTTTTAGCTTGGGACAATATATTTTTCGTTCCTACAACCGCAGGAATTTCAAGTGAACGAGCCATAATAGCCGAGTGCGAAGTACGTCCGCCGATGTTGGTTGCAAAGCCTTTAACAAATTCGCGATTCAGCTGAGCCGTGTCGGAAGGTGTCAAATCCTCTGCAAGTACAATCGTTTCTTCGGCAATTTCTGCAGGACTGACAAAATGAACACCAAGCAGGTGATTCAGGATCCGCTTGGTTACATCCCGCATGTCCGATGCGCGTTCTTGTAAATAAGCACTTTTCATGTTTTCGAACATGGAAATAAACTGTGAAGCTACTTCGTTCAGAGCATAGTCAGCATTAAGCTGCTCGTCTCTGATCTTGGCTTTAACTGGATCGATCAGTTCAGGATCATTCAGAATCAACAGGTGAGAAGCAAAAATTTCTGCTTTTTTCTCGCCCAGTTCCTGTAAAGTTTTTTCCTTAATCGCTTCCAATTCGCTTTGAGATTCTACTAAAGCCGCATTCAATCTTGCAATTTCAGCTTCAGCATCACCAACCGCGCGTCTCTCTACAGCGTAATTCGGATGCTCCAAGATAAACGCCCGGGCAATAGCGATGCCTGCCGAAGCGGCAATCCCGGAAATTTTAAGCATGAACTTCGCCCAGCCCTTCGTTAACGATTACATTTTCAAGAGCTTTCAGTGCGTCAGCAGCTTCAGCGCCTTCACAGATAATGTTGAGGGTATCACCTTGTTCCAGACCAAGAGACAATACACCCAGAATGGATTTCAGAGTTACTTTTTTACCGTTAGCTTCGGCAAAAGATTCAGCACCGCTGAATTTGTTAGCTGTATTTACCAGCGCAGTTGCAGGACGTGCATGGATACCGTCTTCATCTGTAATTCTAAAAGTTGTTTGCATAATTGTTCCTCCCACTTTCCTAATGGATAATATTTATTTACACGCAGTATACGTGTAGTGAAACCGGGTCGATGTGAGGCGACCTGAGCCGCCTCATCACGATTCCGAAACACATAGAGTTTATTTTATCGTAATTATACCATCTTCGCCAGCCTTCAATACTCCAGTTTTGTTTAAAGTTACCGAAGAGCCTTCTGGGAGGTTGGTAAAAATGACGGGTGAGATGATGGATTTTGCATTAAGCTTCACGTATTCCAGGTCTACTTTCATAATAGGCTGACCGGCTGACACAAGATCGCCTTCGTTCACCAAAACGTCAAATCCTTGACCTTTAAGCTTTACTGTGTTTACCCCGATATGAACAAGCACTTCCTTACCGCCATCAGATTGGATACCAATGGCATGCTTGCTTGGGAATACATTGAATACTTTACCATATACAGGTGACACAATCGTTCCATCATTTGGCACGACAGCAAAGCCGTCTCCTGTCATACGTTCTGCAAATACCTGATCGGGAACAGTCGAAATATCAACCAATTCTCCGTTAACAGGCATCACGATATCTTCAACAATGATGGTCTGTTTTTCTTCACCAGCTTCCTTCTCTTCTTGCGGAGCAGGTTGAGCCGGGTCCGGAACAAGTGTGCGTCCCGCCATAATATCAGCCATTTGCGTTTTAATCGTGTCGGAACGTGTACCGAAAATGGCTTGTACGTTGTTGCCGACTTCGAGTACACCCGCTGCGCCAAGCTGTTTGAGGCGAGCCTTGTCAACGTTGGACTTCTCGTTAACTTCAATACGAAGACGTGTGATACAAGCATCCAAATGCTTGATATTGGACGCCCCGCCGAAAGCTGCCAAAATATTGCCTGGAAGCTCGTCTGTGGTACCGACTGCGGCTCCTTCAACATTTTCTGTGGCTTCTTCACGCCCTGGTGTTTTCAGGTTAAACTTCCGTATGATGAATCGGAATCCGAAGTAGTAAATAACCGCCAAAATCAGACCGACGATGATGACGTACCACCAAGACGTACGATTCGGAATAATCCCGAAGATCAGGAAGTCGATAAATCCACCGGAGAAGGTCATACCTATTTTAACATTCAAAATTTGCATGGTCATAAACGACAGCCCTGCAAACACAGCATGCACCGCGAACAGCAGTGGAGCTACGAACAGGAAGGAAAATTCCAGTGGCTCCGTGATCCCTGTCAAGAACGAGGTCAAAGCTGCTGAACCCATAATACCTGCTACATATTTTTTGTGTTCCGGTCTTGCTTCATGATACATTGCGAGCGCTGCGGCTGGCAAACCGAACATCATGAACGGGAATTTACCCACTTGGAATGTACTTGCTGTCAATGTAACTCCATCACGAAGCTGGTTAAAGAAGATTTGCTGGTCACCATGAATCGTTTGACCTGCCTTGTTCACATACTCGCCGAACTCAAACCAGAACGGTGAATACCAAATGTGATGCAAGCCGAAAGGAATAAGTGAGCGTTCAATGACTCCAAAAATGAAAGCGGCCAGTGTCGGATTGGAATCAACCATGAAGTGAGACACGACGTTCAATCCAGATTGTACGGGAGGCCATACAATAACCAGCAATAGTCCAATCAACAACGAAGATACTGCTGTTACAATCGGAACGAAGCGCTTACCCGCGAAAAAGCCCAGATACGAAGGAAGCTCGATTTTGAAAAATCGATTGTACATGGCTGCGGCCAGTATACCGATGATAATCCCACCGAACACCCCGGTTTGCAGCGTTGGAATTCCCAACACGTTCGCATAGCCCGGTATTTTTTGAGCAATCAGACCCGGTGTAACACCTACAGCTGTACCCAAAGTTATATTCATAACGAGATAACCGATGATAGCAGCCAAACCCGCTACGCCTTCACCGCCTGCCAGACCGACGGCTACGCCGACTGCAAACAACAGTGCCAGATTATCGAAAACAATTTGTCCGGCATTCATCATGATCGTCGCTACCGATTGAACCCAGCCCGCATTCAATGCCGGAATGTACTGGAGAAAATCGGGATTGACTAGCATGTTGCCGATTCCCAATAATAGTCCCGCAGCCGGCAAAATGGCTACAGGAAGCATTAAAGCTTTGCCGACACGCTGTAAAACGCCGAAAAGCTTTTTAAACATACGTTCCACTTCCTTCTCTGAAAATTAGAATACAGAGGCAAAACAACAAAAAAGGCATGAGCCGAATAAGTATGTTTGAATACAACCTTGGGATATAGCTTACCCCGGTAGGCTGTAAACAATCATAACTTAAAACAACTCATGCCTGATCGAATCAGTAACACGTTAGATATTCAATTGTTGTCTTGCTCATTACGAAATTTATTATAGCATTCTGCCAAAAGTGAGGCAATACTTTTTTCGATTCTAGCTGTTCTAACGTTGCTCTCCCTGCTCTTTACGTTGGGACAACCGCTGTAAATGCATCGTCAAATAGCTAACCTCAGCCGGATATACGGATTTGCGAAGCCTTTTCTCCATAATCTTCGTGAGCTTCCAGGCTAACATATACATTTCCGGATACTCTTCATTCAAAAGCTTGTCCAATCGGTAAATCTCCTGCACAATTTCCCCCCGACGTACACGTTCAATCGCAAACCTCAGATGAGTCAGCAAACGTGAGTAATCCAGGGATTGGAGAGGAATGCGATAATCCAGCGTAGTCTCTACGACCTGTACCATATCAGCAATCAATCGGGAATCCTTCCTGACCTCGGAAATATGCTGATTCGTCATCG
The DNA here is from genome assembly GCF_050467745.1 of Paenibacillus sp. NRS-1781. Taxonomy (NCBI): domain Bacteria; kingdom Bacillati; phylum Bacillota; class Bacilli; order Caryophanales; family Paenibacillaceae; genus Paenibacillus; species Paenibacillus sp. NRS-1781. Next base: position 80,202 of record NZ_JBITPI010000006.1, on the reverse strand, counting down.
CACTGTAAATATGCAAAGCTACGAATCCGATTTCATCTTCTCCCAGATCCACACCCATCTTGTCCTTGATCAAAGAGACTGCCTGTTCAGCCATCTTGTATTCCTGAGGGTAAATTTCTCTCGTTTCATACAAAAACGGATTATGGATCGTAATGCCCTGTTTATGACGATTAATGGAAAAGGCGATGTGATCGGTTAAAGCAATCAATATGTGCTCATTCAGAGGCTTCTTCGCTTGAAGCTGAACATGGTGAAGCACCTCACCAATGACCTCAATAAGCTTTTCATCCAGCTCGGGAAGCAATCGCTTGTACTGCTCCTGCTCCTCATGGCTTTTTAATATAAATAATTTTTCAACTGAATCCAACGGTATAAGATCGCCGTTTTTGCGATTGAAACCGATTCCTTTTCCAATCACAACAACCTCGTCATGCTCGGGATGCATCCCGATAATCACATTGTTATTCAGCGCTTTCGCCACTTGTAGGCTGCTCACATCCGCACCTCTTTTTATCTGAACCTTGATCCTAAGAATTAGAGCATGAAGCTCAGAGGAATCCACGTTAAAGTACCAAATATTCCGCTAAAGGTCAATAAAAAGAAAACGCTTTTCATCACAATAGACGGGAAAAGCTGTGATGAAAAGCGTTCTTTCTGTTAAGGGGTATCTGCTCCTGAAAGCCCTGCGGCTATTCTTTATCCCGCGGCGCAGCCTCAACCGGGGCATGAATGTGCAGCCTATCCGTTTCACCGGAGGACGGTACGGAATGAAGGCCCTTTTTCCCCGTGGTCAGCCCCTTAATTAACTGCTCCACATCAATACCGGACACACTCTTGAGCATCTCTGGAGCCGTAGCCATTAGCTCTGTGACATAATTACTGACACGCGCTGCTCCTTCTCCCTTGCCTGTATCCACAACCGTTAATTTATCAATGGACGCAATCGGCTCGGCTATCCTTCCGGCCAGCTCAGGCAGCATTTTCACGATAATATCGAGTACGGCTGCCTCGCCAAATTTCTGGAACGCCTCCGCCAGCTTTTCCTTGGCCTCGGCCTCCGCCAGACCACGTAAACGGATGACATCAGCATCCGCCGTACCTTTTGCGCGTTCCGCATCCGCTTCCGCTTGCCCATTCAGCCGTTTTTGTTCAGCTGACGCTTTAGCCTGTGTCTCAATCGAGTATTGCAGTGATTCTGCCTCACGCATTTTACGCGATTTATCCGCCTCCGCGGCTTGCTCTACCGCATACCGATCCGCTTCTGCCTTCTTCTTTACTTCCGCATCATATTGCTTTTCACGCACCTGAATTTCCTTGGTTTGAAGATCAATTTCCCGCTCCTTGCGCACCAGTTCGACCTTCATCTGCTCTTCGACAGCAGTCTGCTTGGCACGAGCCTCCTGAATGTGATAAGCCTGATCGGCTTCCGCCTTGGCTGTATCCTGCTCCTTTTTAAACGAAGCCACTTTCAGTTCCTTCTCCTTGGCTGCCTCGGCAATGTTTGTATCACGCAAAAGTTCAGCCTTCTGTCCCTCCTGTTCCGCACGCGCCTTTTGAATCCGGGCATCCCTTACCGCCTCAGCTTCGGCAATTTCTGCATCCCGTTTCACAGCGGCAATTCTCGGCTTACCGAGCGCATCCAGATATCCGTGCTTATCACGCACATCTTTAATCGTGAACGAGACAATTTGCAGCCCCATCTTTTTCAGATCGCGAGCCGCCACGCCCTGTACTTCCTGTGCAAACCGATCCCGATTACGGTATACTTCCTCCACCGTCATCGAGCCGAGGATCGCACGCAAATGGCCCTCCAGCACTTCCTGAGCCTCTCCCCTAAGGGCCTCCAGCGGCTTCCCGATGAACTGCTCCGCTGCTGTTGCTATATCCTCAATGGAGCTGCCTACCTTGATGATTGCCACACCGTCCGCTATCACGGGAACTCCTTGCTCCGTATACACTTCCGGTGTTGTTACATCCAGCTTGTGGGACAATAAAGAAATAAATTCGGACTGCTGAAAAATAGGCCATATAAAGGCGCCACCGCCGCGCACAATTTTGATTTTGCGACCGGAATCATCCTCGGAAATATTTTTATTTCCCAAAAATGAACCCGTCACGATCATCCCTTCATCCGGTCCTACCGTTTTGTAACGGGCCCAAAAAGCGATCCCTAATATGACGATAACGATGACGACAATCCCCGGAACCAACACAATATCCTGCAAACTTGACACTCCCGTTCACGCTCCCTTCAAGTTTAGCGAATGCGTCGTCTATGTGTCCAGATACGCTACGTGGACGACGCCCTCTGCGACCTCAACCACGACGATACGGGTTCCCGCAGCCAGCGGTTTGTGATCAAAGCTCGATGCTGTATGTATGGTGTTGCCTGCACCCAAGCGGATCATAACCTCCCCGTAACCAACCTCAGGTACCGGAACGGTGACCTCACCGATTTTGCCAGTCAGCTCACGCATCGAGAAGCCGCTGGATACCTCAGAGTTCGCTACTGGCTTGATAAACGCGAAAAACACGAGCACTCCAACCACAAACGCAATCGCAAGGGCAAGCAGAACAACCCGGCTCATGCTCAACCCGGTATATTTCGTCAGCAACACACCCGCCCCGCCAAAAGCGGTCATCGCTCCAAGTAAAACGACGGGTCTGAACCAATCAAGGCTAGGCATCTCCAATCCATCCAGCCAACCCCCGAGTACATCCCCGATCAACACACTGACCACGGTAAAGATAGCTCCCCCTGCCAATAACCACCAAAATATAGTTTCCATGCGGCTCCTCCTTCCATGTCCCTGTTCAGTCTGGTTTCCAGCCTATAACTATGTTTACGTATTCAACCTTAAAAAGTTTCAAAATTTTCCTCTAAAATTCCAAATCAAGCCCAAAAAAGCACGTCCATACGTCTAATGACGCACAAACGTGCTTGCAATTATCCAAGGACTACATGACTGGATTACAGAGATACTTTGTAAATTTCCAATACATCTTCGCGATTCAGCTTGTTAAAGCCACCAAAAGAACCGAATTTCACAGCTTTATCTGCCATAACGTCGATTTTGGAATCATCAATGTCGTAATCAGCCAGACGGCTTGGCGCACCAATCGAGTTCCAGAAATCACGCAACGCCTGAATACCTTCCAGCGCTACTTCTTCATCACTCTTGCCTTCCGGGTTTACATGGAACACATTCACAGCCAGCTGCTTGAAGCGTTCAGGCTTCACATGCAGATTATGCTTCATCCAGTTCGGGAACAAAATCGCCAGTCCTCCGCCATGTGGAATATCATAAACAGCAGACACCGCGTGCTCAATATTATGAGTTGCCCAGTCACCTGTCAGCCCCATGTTCAGGAAGCCGTTCAGCGCCATCGTACCACAGTACATCATCGTTTCACGCAGCTCGTAGTTTTCCAGATCGTTGACCAGGCCCGGAGCCGCATCCATAACTGTACGCAAAATCGTTTCACACCAGCCAAGCTGAACCGGAGTGTTAGATTCCAGATGGAAGTAATGCTCCAGCGTATGTGACATCATATCCACGATTCCGTACACCGTTTGATTTTGTGGCAGAGAATACGTGTTCACCGGATCAAGAATGGAAAACGCAGGGAACGCAAATACGCTGCCCCAGCCCAGTTTTTCCTGTGTTTCTTCGTTCGTAATGACAGAACCTGCGTTCATTTCCGAACCGGTAGCTGCCATTGTCAGAACTGTACCTAAAGGCAATGCTCCCTGTGGAGCCGCTTTACGCTCTGCAAAATCCCACATGTCGCCATCATATTTCGCCCCGACAGCAATCGCTTTGGAGCAATCCAGCACACTACCGCCGCCAACAGCCAGTACGAGGTCGATTTGATGTGTTTTACACAATTCCACGCCCTTATGTACGGTGGACAAGCGAGGATTGGGTTCTACACCAGCCAGTTCCGTTACCTCTGCTCCAATCTCTTGAAGCAGACTGATTACATTATCATACAAGCCGCTGCGCTTAATACTGCCGCCTCCATATACAAGCAGTACACGTTTACCGTATTTAGGAACTTCACGCTTGAGAGCCTCTAATTGCCCTTTACCGAAGATCAATTGAGTAGGATTATAAAATTCAAATGCTTTCATCGCAAACGTTCGCCTCCAATATTTTTTTAAAATTTATGGTTAAGAAACTACTCTATTATAACCTTCTCAGTTACAGGAAACAAATTTGCTTCTTTTCAGAAAAAAAACCACGCTCCTTAAAGAGCATGGTTCCATGTCATATCTTGGGAGGGTTCTCGCATAGTATTATGCGCTGTCTACATTTATTTTATTCCCCTGTTGTATAACCCAGTTGCTTTATAAAACGTCCAAACGCTTGCTGACCTTCCGAATCACGCTTGTACACTCCTGCATGCTCCAAAATTTCACTGAACTTCAGTCCAACTTCATTTTGTACCGTGCGAACAGCCATCTCCTTGTCAGACAGGCGACCGAATCGGGTGTTCAACTGGTAAATCCAGCTCGCATGCTTGTATAGCGGATGCCCTTCCTGCTGCATAGCTACAGCCAACTCGTCGTTACCGCATAAAATATCTGCAATACCATCCAGTTCATCCTTAAGCCGCCCCGGCAAAATCGCAAGTCCCATAACCTCGATCAGACCGATATTTTCCTTCTTGATATGATGCATCTCGCGATGAGGATGAAAAATACCTTCCGGGAACTCATCACTCGTCCGGTTGTTGCGCAGCACCAGATCCATCTGGTACCTTCCTTCCGCATCCCGGCGAACAATCGGTGTCACCGTATTATGCGGCACTGCTTCTCCGTCCTGCTCCGTATGAGAGAGAACATCGGCTGCGGGATCGCTGTAAGCCTTCCAGGCTTCAAAAACGGCATTCCCCGCCTCCAGCAACGCTTCGGCATCCGTTGATGTAAAGCGAATCACCGACATTGGCCAGTCCACAATCCCTGCTGTGACCTGCGGAAAGACTTCATTGCGGTACAAGAAGTCCACACCCGCTTTTTCAATCGGGAACGTATGACGTCCACCTTGAAAATGATCGTGAGTCAGAATAGATCCTCCGACAATCGGCAGATCAGCATTGGAACCGATAAAATAGTGCGGGAATGCTTTCGTAAATGCCAGCAGCCGCCGCAGCGTATCCTTGGTAAGCTTCATTGGCACATGATCGTGATGGAACACAATACAATGCTCGTTGTAGTACACATAGGGCGAATATTGAAAAAACCATGGTTCCCCGTTCAATTCCAACGGAATGATGCGCAGGTTTTGGCGAGACGGATGATTCACCCTTCCGGCATATCCAACGTTTTCACGGCATAATTGACATTTGGGATAAACTGGCGGCGGAAGAAGCTTCGCCATTGCGATTTCCTTCGGACTTTTCTCAGGCTTGGACAGATTAATTGTGATTTCCATATCTCCGTAAGGTGTCGGTTGATTCCAGTACACATTGCTGGCAATGCGGTCCATTCGGATGTAATTCGAGTCGATGGACAGTTGATAAAAAGCATCTGTCGCTGCCTCAATGCCTTGTTCGGCCTCTGTTTGGCGAAAGTCACGGATGACTTCAGACGGTCTTGCCATTAGCAGGCCCATGATTTTGGAATCCAGCAAATCACGGTACGTATCTGTGTTTTCCGATATAAGTCCAATCGCATACCCATAATCAATCAATACATTAAGCACAGGCTGGAGAATCTCGGGGGCTGTGATGCCCCCTGCCTCCTCCCCGGAATAAGGCTCCGAAAACCCGAACTGCTCCAGCAGCAGATTACGGCTGTAATCTGTATCTTGCAGACCGATCAATCCCCGGTTTTGTGCGAATGCAACCAGCTGCTCAATCGCATACAGAGCGGCTTGCTGTACAGTTTCATTGATGTCATGGGACTCATCCCCGGAATGCTCCCGGCCTTGACCTCTATCTGCGGATTGACTCTTACTCATCATGTCATCGTCTCCCGTCTATTCGTCGCCGTAGCCCTGAGGGTGCGACTGATGCCAGCCCCAAGCTCCGCTAATAATGTCCTCCAGTTGGGTACGCGCCGGACTCCAGCCCAGCACCGAACGTGCCTTTTCAGAAGAGGCAACCAATACTGCCGGATCACCCGAGCGCCGCGGCTCTGTAACGACCGGAATGTCGAGTCCAGTGACCTTGCGTGCCGTCTCGATCACTTCCTTCACCGAGAAGCCCTGTCCGTTGCCCAGATTAAACACGTTGCTATCATGGCCTTCGCGCAAATAATTCACTGCACGCACATGAGCATCTGCCAGATCGCTCACATGAATGTAATCCCGGATGCACGTTCCGTCAGGTGTAGCGTAGTCCTCACCAAACACCGCAATGTGCGGGCGCTGTTTCAGTGCAGTCTGGAGTACCAGCGGAATCAGATGGCTTTCCGGACGATGATCCTCACCGATTTTACCGCTCTCATGCGCACCGGCCGCATTAAAGTACCGCAGGGACACATATTTGATGCCCAATACTTTATCAAACCACGACATCATACGCTCCATCATCAGCTTTGTTTCACCATACACATTTGTTGGCTCCGTACGGTCGCCCTCTTCAATCGGCACCTTTTCCGGTTCACCATAGGTAGCCGCAGTGGAGGAAAATACGATCCTGCGTACACCGGCATCCTTCATGGCCTCCAGTAAGCTCAGCGTGCCGAATACGTTGTTGTCATAATATTTACCCGGATTTTGCATACTTTCCCCGACCAGCGAGTTGGCTGCAAAATGGATAACTGCGTCGATACTGTTTTCGGAAAACAGTCTGGACAGCAGTTCTTTATCCCTCAGATCACCTTCATACAGCTTGCCTCCGAGCAGTGCTGCCTTGTGCCCGGTCTGCAAATTGTCCAGCACCACAACTTCTTCTCCCCGATCCAACAGCTCTGCTACCGTATGTGAACCAATATATCCAGCTCCGCCTGTTACTAAAATAGCCATGTTATTCGTCCTCCTTCTGTTCTTTAACTCCGTCTCCCGCCTTACATACATAAAAGCTGGCTTCCAGCCCTGTCCGGGTCTGATAAGCTTCGCCGACTTCCTTCACAAACCGTTCCACATCGTCCTCATGGACAAGTGAAACCGTACAGCCCCCAAATCCGGCTCCCGTCATACGCGCACCCAGCGTGCCAGGAATGCGCCGTGCTTCCTCGACCATCACATCCAGCTCCGTGCAGCTAACCTCATACAAATCACGCAATGAATCATGCGAAGCGTTCATCAATTGCCCAAAAGCTTCGAGATCATTCGCAGCAAGAGCATCGACAGAGGCCAGCACACGAGCGTTTTCCTCTACCACATGCTGTGCCCGGCTACGTACCGTTTCATCCGCAATATAATGCTGGAGCTCACCGAAACGGGCCTCATCCAGCTGAGCGAGGTATTCCAGCGTCGGCTCCTGCTGCTGCAAAATGGACAGTGCTTCGGCACATTGGCTACGGCGCTCGTTATAGGCTGAATCCACCAGCCCGCGGCGCTTATTCGTGTTGCCGATCACCAGCTTATAGGCACCGGTACGGAATGACACCTTACGGTATTCCAGCGTATCACACATCAGCAGAATGGCATGATCAGCCGCACCGTTCGCTACAGCGAACTGATCCATAATACCGCAATTGACACCAACGTAATTGTTTTCTGCCCGCTGGGACAATAAAGCAATTTCGACTGTATTCGTTTCCTGTTTTTCGGTAGTGAGGAACGCGTATCCCGTTACAACCTCAATCGAGGCAGAGGAGGATAATCCGGCACCGTTCGGTATTTCTCCATGATAGAGCAGGTCGTATCCGCTAGACGGATAAACTCCCTTTTCAGCCAGCTCCACCAGCACACCGACTGGATAGTCCACCCACTCATCCGTTTTACTTTTACCTATTTCTCCGCGTGGGATAGATACTTCATACGAAAGGTTTGTCGAAGCAAAATGAATTTCATCATCATTACGCGCACGAAGAATCAGCGTCGTACCGAATTCCAGTGCAGCCGGGAGTACATAACCACCGTTGTAGTCGATATGCTCCCCAATCAGGTTAACACGCCCAGGAGCATGAAATATTCGCAGTTCATGGCTGCTTTCACCATATTTGTCGATAAAACGTTTCTTTATTTCAGTAGTGTTCATATCCACATCCACCTCATCACCGTTAGTTAAGGCCCCCTGACTTCCCTGTTACAAACTTAATCAGGCTGGCGCTTCTTATGATCTCAGTATAAATGAAAGCGTTAAATAATGTAATGCATCCATGTGTTAAAGCTATGGATAAATGTGACTTGGATATGTACAATGTAAGTATATCGTATCTAATAAACCATTCACAAATCTAGGAAGGATGACCCTGTTTGCAAACGCATTCATATAGCTATGCTGTGACCTCCAATCCGGTGTTTTATGAAAATAGCCCGCTGCACGTGCTTTTTGCCGGCGAGAGCCAAACCAAATCCGGTCATGCCGTCGGGCCGAAGCTCTATGATTACTATCTACTTCATTTTGTAGAATCTGGAAAAGGTATCTTCCGAACAGAGCAGCACTCATATCAGCTTGAAAAAAACGATTTTTTCCTGATCCATCCCGGTCAGCTCGTAAGCTATACCTCCGATGAGGAGGAGCCGTGGCGGTATCGCTGGTCAGCGTTTACAGGACAGCATACCGAAACCATGGTGCAGGAAGCAGGACTGCGCGTGCACCAGCCTGTTTTCCACGCTTCCAGTGAAAGCCTGATCCCCGGCTATTTGGAGCAGATGCAGTTGGCCTTTTACAGCCGAAAATCCAGCTCTCATCTTGCAGCCCTCGGCTACCTGTATCTGATCATGGGGGAAGCGGGTAATCATTTAAGCGACTGGTCTGACCCGACCGGGGCGGATTCGCAAATTCGGCGGACGGTCAAGCAGATGGTCCAATATATGTCCACTCAATATGCGCATCCCGTTTCTATTGAACAAATGTCCGAAGGACTTGGTTATAACCGTGCGTATTTGTCACGTATATTCAAGAAGGAAACGGGCGTCTCTCCTGTTACCTATCTGCTCAAGCTGCGAATTGACAAGTCTCGTCAACTGCTACGCGAGCGTCCCGAGCTTTCGGTGGAGCAGGTGGCCGCTTCGGTGGGATTGACAGACGCTTTGTATTTCTCGCGTCAATTCAAGCGCTTCTGCGGTCAGTCGCCAACCCAGTATCGAAGCAAGATTCAGCAATATCCGCATCCTGTTTCGTCTGATGATTGATCCTCAGTTCCAGCATGAGCAGCGACCAATCTGGTATAGTTTGGAAAACGGCAAACAACCCGCATCCTTCAACGATGCGGGCTGTCGCGTGTATACTGGGTATGAGAAATTGCACGTTATACCGATGATGATGGAATAGCTTTTGGGCTTTAGGCTGTACCACCGTCCTGTAAGTTCCCGGCATTCAGAATCGAATCAATCCGATCCAGCTCTTCCTGTGAAAAGTCCAGATTGGACAAGGCAGCAACGTTTTCTTCAATTTGGCTCACACGGCTGGCGCCAATCAAGACGGAGGTCAGACGTTCACCACGCAGAGCCCAAGCCAACGAGAATTGAGCCAAGCTTTGTCCACGTGCAGCCGCCATCTGATTCAGAGCACGCACCTTACGAAGTGTTTCAGGTGTCACATTGTTCTCATTCAAGAAGACAGATGCACTCGCCGCACGTGAATCCTCGGGAATTCCGTTCAAATATTTGTTGGTCAACAGTCCCTGAGCCAAGGGGCAAAAGGCAATGCTGCCGATCCCGTTTTCGTCCAGTACATCCTGCAACCCGTTTTCAATCCAGCGGTCGAGCAGAGAATATTTGGGCTGATGAATCAGCAGCGGTGTTCCCAGCTCCTTCAAAATACGAGCGGCTTCTACCGTTTGCTCCGCACTATAATTAGACACGCCCACATATAACGCTTTGCCGGAACGTACGATATGATCCAGAGCCTGCATTGTTTCTTCCAGCGGCGTATCAGGATCAAAACGGTGGGAGTAAAATATGTCGACGTAATCCAGTCCCAACCGCTTCAAGCTCTGATCCAGACTGGATATCAGATACTTGCGTGAGCCCCAATCACCATAAGGTCCTGGCCACATATAGTAGCCCGCCTTGGTCGAAATGACCATCTCATCCCGGTATGGCTTCAAATCACTAGCCAACACTTGTCCGAAAAATTCCTCTGCTGAACCCGCTGGAGGACCATAGTTATTAGCTAGATCAAAATGCGTAATCCCCAGATCAAAGGAACGAGTAACCATGTTACGGCCGTTCTCCGCATTATTGATCCCGCCAAAATTGTGCCACAAGCCCAGTGAAATGGCAGGAAGCTTAAGGCCTGATCTCCCTGTGCGGTTGTATTTCATATTTTCATAACGATCATCGCTAGCCAAATAAACCATGCTATCCCAGCCTCTCTCGAAACATTGTTATGTCCATTCAACAACATCATAGCGCTTTTATCCAGCCGTTGACAAGAAAACGATTACAAACTCAATTGGCTGCCGAGTTCTCCCATAACCCTGCCGATGGGATTGGTAATCAGGAGATCCGCCTTGTGATCATATGAAGTGGGGTCTGTATTAAGCAGTACCGTATGTTTACCATGAAAATAAGTAATCAGCCCCGCCGCAGGATGCACCGTCAGTGAGGTTCCTCCAATTAATAGCAGATCGGCCTGCGAGATAGCCTGAATGGATCGGACAAGCGTATCCTGATCCAGCTCTTCCTCGTATAAAACGACATCCGGTTTGATAATTCCCCCGTCTACTGGACATTTGGGCACCACCTCGGTGCTGTCTATCACTTCGTTCAGACTGTAAAAGCGCCCGCATTCCATACAATGGTTGCGATGCACCGAGCCGTGAAGCTCAAGCACATTCACACTGCCTGCGGCCTGATGCAGGCTGTCAATGTTTTGCGTCACGACCGCTTTGAGTCGCCCTTGCTGTTCCAGTGCTGCAAGGAAACGATGGCAGCCATTCGGCTCCGCATCCGGATGCAGCATTTTGCTGCGATAGAAGCCAAAAAACACTTCAGGATGCTTTACAAAAAAAGAACGGCTAAGCATAACCTCCGGAGGATAAGGCAATTTTTCCTCACTCTGATACAGACCAGCCGCCGAACGAAAATCCGGGATACCGCTCTCCGTCGACGTACCCGCCCCGCCGAAAAAAACAATATTTTGTGATTGCTGTATCCATTCAGCCAACGTTTTTACTTTGTCCATGTTTCACGCACCTCCAGCTCTTCATATCCGCGGACGATGATGTCCGCATCCAGCAAATGACCGGAACGTTCCGGCTCTGGCGCAAATCCGATGGCCAGCCGCACCCCGGCACGCTTGCCCATCTGCATATCCCCGTTGCTGTCTCCGATGACAGCTACATCCGCTGGCGACAGTCCTAGCAAATCGCAGGCTTTTTCAGCCATTTCCGGGTCCGGCTTGCCGTATGTAACTCTGTCGTGTCCGATGACCTCGTCAAAATAGGACGTCAGCCCCATCCACTCCAGATGCTCCTGCGCAGCCTCTGTACTGTCAGAGGTCACGACCGCCAGCTTCAATCCGGCACGGCGGCTTTGCTCCAGTAGCGTCCGTAAGCCCGGAAACACCTTCGCGGCCCGATGTCGCCGCACATCAGCCATCGCCGTTTTGTTAAAATCCCGAACCAGCCTCACTGCTTCATTCCATGGTACACCGGCAGTATAAAGCTGCCAAGCCAGTACGCCCGTACTTTCATCCACTGTCCCCATCGCCAGCGGGCCGGAAGGATCATAGCCGATCACGCGCCCCTCAGGGTCGTGGATGGTACCCAGAATGCTGCCTTTTTCCACCGTAAAATCTGTACCTGCCACGGCAAGATGCTGTTCCAGCATATCCAGTATAGAACGGGCCCAGGGACCCCACAACTGAATAAAATCCAGCAGTGTGCCATCCTTGTCCAATAAAATGCCACGGCATGGAAACCGCTGTCCCTGCACGACTAACTCAGACATGCAGCCCGCCTCCTTTTACTGGTTTTTTGGAGCTGAATCTACACTCTCTTTCATCCAGTCCTGCAAAGCTGAAACCGTTTGATTCCATTGCTCGGCCGGGCTAATTTTAGCAGGGTTATCTCCCTTTTGGGCTCCGTAGCTGCCAAATTGGGCATGATTGCCGCCCTCAACTGTAAAATACAGCGTATTGGCTGGTAGATAAGCCCTTCCACTTTGAACACTATCCATTTTAATAACTCCATCATCACTTCCAAGCAGGGAAATGACCGGCAGATTTTTATCCTTCAAATTCCCCTTACTGTCCGGGTAGGAAGCAAGGAAAAATACGCCCTTGACCTGATCGGGATGTGCAGCCGCATAGCGGGCAGCTATAACACCACCTAACGAATGGCCTCCAATCACAAAAGTTTCTTTCGGATATGCCTTCAACACCTCACCCGCCAAATCCGGGGAAGTCAATGCAAGGTTCAGCGGCATTTTTGCAATGATCACATGATGACCCTTTTCCGCCAGACGGCGGGCCAAAGGAGCGTAGCTTTCGGGCTTCACCAACGCACCCGGGTACAAAATAACTCCGATACCATTTCTTTTTACAGGCTCAAAACCAACCCAATGCTGTTGTTCGTTCACCTTCACAGCATCGGCTACTTCTGTTAATGCGGCAGTAGCTGTGCTGTCAGGCTGATAGGGCGTAAATACCTTCCATGCTCCCCAGCCTGCGATAAGCACAATGACGATCAGGATTCCCAAAAGGATTTTCCATATTTTCCAGGGACCGCGTGTTCCATATGAGCTGTATGATCTTCTCGTTCTTCTTCTCATTATTAAAGGTTCCTTTCGTAATTCGTACCTCATGATTCATGATTGGTGTATGAAATCTTTTTGCTGCGCAAATCAGCTTATCTATAGCCTAGTTAGGGTACCATCGTTGCGCACACAGGGTCAAATAAGAAGACATTTCCAGACATTAGCCCGGTCTTTTCCCCCTGTTCAAGCTTCCGCCACATTATAAGGACATGATAGCGCTTACCATTGTGAATAAAATCACAATGGTAAAGCTCAGAGTATCGTACCTTGTTCCTTGTAAGGATTATTTTATACAGAGTTTACTCGGCTAAGTGCCGTTCGGAGGGAATTACATGACGACAAGCCATGACATACAAGGAGAAAGCTTCTTTCTCAATTTACGCTTTATGTTGATCATATGCGTATTTGCAGGCAATGCTCTGGAGCCCTTGGTCGGCTCGCTTCACATCGCCCAACAATGGTTTAGCTGGATATTCATGTTTCATATGCCGTTGTTCGTGCTCGTTACAGGGTACTTTGCCAAAACATCGTTAGCTGGGTACGCGGGCCGGAAAGTCTTGCTTCAGATCGGTATGCAATATCTTATTTTCCAGACCCTCTATTCGATATTGGATGCTGCACTCTTCCATGTTTCCCATATTCATCATTCTTTTTTTGCACCTTATCTGCTGCTCTGGTTCCTCGCCAGCCATATCTGCTGGAGACTGCTGATGCTTGCTTTCCAGGGAATGCCGCCAGTTGTCCAACTAGGTATCTCCGTGCTGCTGGGTATCCTTGTGGGGTATCTCCCGGTGGATGGCGTCTGGCTCAGCATAAGCAGAACCTTTGTTTATTTGCCCTTTTTTATAGCAGGGTATCATTTGCATTATGCAGATGTTCGCCGCTTCTTCACGACTCCAGTTCGTGTGATCGCAGGCGTAGTGTCCCTTCTGCTTATGGTACTGGCGGGAACGTCGTATTACGGCATTCCTGCGGGCTGGCTGTATGGCAGCCTAACTTATGGTGAGCTGGGCCATACCGAATGGTATGCGGGGATTTACCGCATTGGCATTTACGGAGTGCAGTTCATAGCGGCTACCGCGTTTCTGAGCTTTGTTCCAGCCGTCACTGGACGTATAACTGAAATGGGGCGGCGGACATTATACGTCTTTTTGCTCCATGGTCTGATTGTCCGTACCGCTGCTGCCAAGGGGATTTACAATTATATAGACACTCCGGTGGAAGTGATGCTGATTGTAGCGTGTGCTGCGGGTCTGTGCTGTCTGCTGACTCTGCCTTGGGTGCGGAATGCAACACATCCTTTCATCGAGCCACGGGTTGACTGGATGCTTAAACCGTCTCCGTATCTTTTTAAACGATCAGCATAACTTTTTATGTCCATTCTGATTCAAGTATCTGCACGCGACAATCCGCTATCAGAAGAAAAATCAGGCGGACCCTGACCCTCTTTACTTAGCAAGGGGCCTGTTTCATCAAGGAGTGATGTGGTAAGTAATGGATGCGCGCAACAAAAAACAACTTTTCATAAAGGAGTGATTTGTAATGGCACGTAATCAGGATCAAGGCAAAATGAGTCGCGAAGAGGCAGGTCGTATGGGTGGAGAAGCTACATCCAAGAAGCACAACAAGGAATTTTATCAGGAGATTGGTAAAAAAGGCGGGCAAGCTACCGCTAACTCCCACGATAAAGAATTTTATCAGGAAATTGGTAAACGTGGCGGCGATGCTACGGCTGAGTCCCATGACAAAGATTTCTACAGGGACATTGGACGCAAAGGCGGCAGAAATTAATGTGCAGTACCACATAAAACACCCTTCGTAACTATAAAAGCAAGCTCAAGCCCATCCCGCTTTATTGCGGAGTGGGCTTTTTCATATTTTACCAACATCACAAAAATCCAAACGATTACTTTCTATATATGTAGAAATATGCGCACAGGTATGATAGACTCTTTAGAAAACATCTGCGCTAATTCGGCGTCATTCGAACGCCATACTATTTTTTTACTTTGGGGGGAAACCAGCATCATGACAGCTAAGACGAAAATGCGTTCCGATATGATTAAAAAAGGCTTTGACCGCGCTCCTCACCGCAGCTTGCTGCGCGCAGCGGGCGTTAAAGAAGAAGATTTTGACAAACCATTTATTGCGGTGTGTAACTCGTATATCGACATCGTACCGGGCCACGTCCATTTGCAGGAATTCGGCAAAATTGTCAAGCAAGCCATTCGTGAGGCAGGCGGCGTACCTTTTGAGTTTAACACCATTGGTGTAGACGACGGCATTGCCATGGGACACATTGGTATGCGTTATTCTCTGCCAAGTCGCGAAATTATTGCCGACTCCCTGGAAACTGTCGTTTCCGCTCACTGGTTTGACGGCATGGTCTGCATTCCAAACTGTGATAAAATCACACCCGGCATGATGATGGGCGCATTGCGCGTGAACATCCCGACTATTTTCGTCAGCGGTGGCCCCATGAAAGCTGGTAAAGACAAGAACGGGCGCTCCATCTCCCTGACCTCCGTCTTCGAAGGCGTAGGTGCATATCAGGCTGGTAAAATCGATGATCAAAGCCTGCTGGAATTAGAACAATACGGCTGTCCCACTTGTGGCTCTTGCTCAGGTATGTTCACAGCGAACTCCATGAACTGTCTCGCTGAAGCAATGGGTCTGGCTATGCCTGGTAACGGCACCATTCTCGCAGTAGCGGAAGAACGTAAAGAATTTGTCAAACAATCTGCACGTCAATTGATGGAATTGATCAAGCTGGACCTGAAACCACGTGATATCGTGACTAAAGAAGCTATTGATAACGCATTTGCGCTGGATATGGCCATGGGTGGTTCCACCAATACGGTATTGCACACATTGGCACTGGCTCATGAAGCTGAAGTAGACTACCCTATCGAACGGATCAATGAAGTGGCGAACCGCGTACCTCATTTGTCCAAATTGGCACCTGCTTCCGACTATCATATCGAGGATGTTCATAATGCAGGCGGCGTAAGCGCAGTGCTGAATGAATTGTTGAAGAAGCCGGGCGCACTGCATGGTGATTGTATTACCGTAACCGGAAAAACGATCCGTGAAAACGTAGAGGGTCAGGAAATTCTGGATACCAACGTTATCCATAAGCTGGACAACCCTTATTCCGAACGCGGCGGTTTGGCTGTATTATTCGGTAATCTGGCACCGCAAGGCTCCATCATTAAAGTCGGTGCAGTTGATCCGTCTGTTGGTGGTTATCACAAAGGCCCTGCCATCTGCTTTGATTCACAGGAAGATGCGCTGGCTGGTATTGCCAATGGTAAAATCGCAGAAGGCCACGTTGTTGTTATCCGTTATGAAGGTCCTAAGGGTGGACCGGGTATGCCTGAAATGCTCGCTCCAACTTCGCAAATCGTCGGTATGGGACTTGGTGCCAAGGTCGGCCTGATTACAGACGGACGCTTCTCAGGCGCATCCCGTGGTATCTCCATCGGTCACATTTCCCCCGAAGCAGCAGAAGGCGGCCCTATCGCTTTTGTTGAGGACGGCGATATTATCGAGCTGGATCTGAACAATCGTACGATTGAACTGCAAATTAGTGATGAAGAATTTGAACGTCGTCGCGCAAACTGGAAAGGCTTCGAGCCGAAGGTTAAAACAGGTTACCTGGCACGTTACTCCAAGCTGGTGACCAATGCAAGCAACGGCGGTATTATGAAAATCTAATCCCTATCATGATGTGTTTAAAAATGAATAAACAAAAGCCTCCCGAACACCCTGATCACAGGGGTTGGGAGGCTTTTTTAGCGTAAATTCAACTACTTGATCTTGTATCTGCTGCTTGCGAGGCTCTAACTGTTTCCTGAATAGGATCTGTTTTGCTTTGACCTTGATCTGTAGGGTATGAATCCCCCAGCCAGAAGCGGTCAAACAGAGTATCAATCGGCATCACAATCATCTTCGGCACCATCTCGTCCCTTTTTTCATTCAACCGCTCTGGGCCGGAAGGATGGATAACACTAAATAACAGCTTTAAATATAAGGTTGATGCTATCCTAAACAGTCCCTTGGGAAGCTCTCGTATCTGAAAACCCAGCTTCTCCGGTCCCCGATTAATCATACTCACTGCATAGATGGCCTTAATGCCGTTCATTTTGGGGTCATCCGCAATTCGATAGGCGAGATCAGGAAGCTGTCGTTTTACAATCCGAAT
Organism: Paenibacillus sp. NRS-1781; assembly: GCF_050467745.1. Classification (NCBI taxonomy): domain Bacteria; kingdom Bacillati; phylum Bacillota; class Bacilli; order Caryophanales; family Paenibacillaceae; genus Paenibacillus; species Paenibacillus sp. NRS-1781. Next base: position 63,174 of record NZ_JBITPI010000006.1, on the reverse strand, counting down.
CAGTTGAATGGCCAAATGCACCATAGACTTGGCGGTTGTGCCTAACTGAAACAGCATTTTATTATCAAAATGCAGCTCAACCACGGCGTCCCCTTTTTCCAGCCACCTGCCGTTTTCCATGTTCACATTTGGCCCGTGATAGGTACTACGCTTGTAATAAAAGATCGTGTCCTCCTCACGCACTGGACGTAGACGGAACAGAACGTGAAATAGCTGCTCATACAGCAACCATCCGAATACTAATGTTCTTTTAAACCAACTCGTATTGGATGTTTCGGTAGTAGTAGGTCTGCTGGGGGACTCACGACAAAATAAGGTATCGACACGTATGCTGCGCAGCTTCCGTTCTTGGGCAACCACCAACAGCTTCTCCAGCGCAATCAGCATGTTTTGCGGAGCGCCTGCGTCTGCCCCCAGCGTTGTACCGCAGTCATGGAGCAGCATCACCTCGCCACCCCTCAGCTTTTTGAGCATCCGCTCAGACAACTGTTTTGCTCCGATGCTTGCCTTCCAATCCCCAAACATGGAGGACCATAATACGATTCGGCGACCATTCGAGTTGGAAATATCAAAGAAATTTACAATGCCCCATGGTGGGCGATAAAAGGTCGTTCCTTCCCCGGTTACCCGGCGAATAACAGCCTCTGTCCGGGCAATTTGTCTTCTGACCGTGACGGGCCGCATAAGCCAATTCGATTTGTGCACATAATTATGAATACCGATCAAGTGACCTTCGTCATGCATGCGTTTCAAAAGCTCCGGGTGTTTTTCCGCATGTATGCCTACGACAAAAAAAGTAGCCTTGGCCTCAAAACGCTTCAGCAAATCAAGCAATTGCGGCGTATACACTGGATCAGGACCATCATCGAAGGTGAGCGCATACTCTTGCTCACTTTTGCCACGCCTAAACACCCGAAATCCAAACATTCGACTGAACAGTGCCGGAATAAAAGCATAAAAAGTTGAAATGTAAAACATCCATAACAGTAAAGTCTGCACGTTTTATCCCCACTTTTCTATTTCTGGACTACCAAGCAGGCTTTCTGAGGAAAACTCACTTACTTATATGTTATCACAAAGACGTAAGCGTACCGAGATTTTGCTGCTGGTTTTGATTCTGTATTTTAGCACTGTGTAAGCAGCATCGAGATCGAATTTAGTGTACAATAGGTGAAAAACTTAAAGGAGTCGTTGTATACATATGCTTCCATTGTACAAAAAATATTGGCGGACCGTTTTTGATATCGGCCTGATTGTATTAACTGTGTATTTAATTATGTTCGTATCCAGTAAGCTGTATCAGCTCGCGGCCCCTGTATTCCTGTCGTTCGTTGTGTTTTGGTGCATTGAACCTGTGGCCCGTTATTTCCACCGTAAAGGTATGAAGAAGCCCTTCGCTTCCGCACTCTCTGTTTTGCTGTTTATCATCCTTTTACTCGCTATTTTTTTTGGATTAGGTCTGATTCTGGTTACGCAATTTACGAAAGTGGCGCAAAATCTCCCACAGTATACCCAGATTATCCAAACGGAATTCACACGGTATCTTCATCTTTCCCAAGATAAAATTGCCGCTTTGCCGCCGGGGATTACTGAACGTGTTAACGATTATTTTGAAACTGCGACTGCTATTGCCACCAAATGGGCGCAACTGGGGCTATCCTTTTTTATACAGCTTCTCAGCTCCTTCACTGTCTTTATGGGCAACTTTGCAGTTGCCATTATTTTAGCTTTCTTTTTAAGTATGGAGATCAATCTTTGGAAAGGCATTGCCCGTAGTAAAACACCCAAAACGCTTAAAACCGCTTATCTTTTTCTGAAAAATCATGTACTCAAAGCCATTTCGGCCTTTTTAAAGGCACAAGCTATGCTGGTAAGCATTACCTTTGTTCTCGTATTTATAGGTTTACTCATTTTGCAAGTGGATAATGCTCTGTCGTTGGCTCTTGTGGCGGCTTTGTTCGATATTTTGCCCTTACTGGGTGTACCTGTTATTTTTATTCCGTGGGCCGTCTATTTGTTCATCACAGGCAACTCCAGCCTGGCTGTAGGACTGCTTATTGTCATGGCTGTTACGGTAATTGTCCGCCAGCTGGCAGAGCCTAAAATCACTGGTAATTCCATCGGTGTTTCATCCGCTTATCTGATGCTTTCCTTTGCCATCATCTCACTGTCGATCTTCGGATTGGCAGGTTTGATCCTGTCTCCAATCCTGATCATTTTACTGAAGGAATTATGGCAGCAAGGCTATTTGCAGCAATGGATCCGATTTCCGACAGAAGAATTCGAGGAGCCTCCCTTTATTGTCAAAATTCAGGAGGAAGATCGTGTAGCTCCTAGTGGAACCGAGGAAAATTGAGCCAACAGATCCATTACTTGACTGAACAGTGCTGTTGCCTGATTTGCAGAATGCTGGGGCGCATTTTGTACCAAGACAGCAACGGCATAACGAGGATGCTCCACCGGTCCATAACCGATAAACCATTGGTGATTCACGGGTTGCCCGTCCTTTAGAGCTTGGGCTGTGCCCGATTTTCCAGCCAGATTCCAAGACTTGCCACGCAAGGATGCACCTGTGCCGTGGGCTACAACCTTCTCCATCGCTTCGCGAAGCGTGCGGGCCGTGGAAGCGTGAATCGGACGGCTTCCTTCGGGGGATGGAGAAGCGTGAGCTGGCAGATCCAGCAATGTGCCTCCGTCTGCGTAGCCGATGTGCTTCACCAGCCGTGGAGCATGCACCTGACCATCATGCAGCAATGTCACGATAAGATTGGCGGCTTGGAGGGGCGTGACCCGTACGTCTCGCTGACCGATAGCTGTCTGGACACGCACACCCGGATCAATCGCATCTGTATGGGAGCCGAATACGGCTCCCTTTTCTTCGTGATCCAACGGACTGAACTGGGCTATGCCCGCAAGATTCCGCTCCTGCCAGCCGACGGTCCGGCTCAAGCCGAGCGCAGAGGCTGTCGCCTGAATTTGGGCAGGGCTCAGCCGTTCACCCAGATGAGCGAACACGATATTACAGGATACGGCGAGCCCCTCCTCCAGGTTCAGGCTACCGTGTCCTTCTTTTTTCCAGCAAGCCAAACCATACTTCCCATAGGTCCCATGACAATGGAATTGCTCCTTCGGTTGGACTGCCCCTGATTCAAGCGCAGCCGCCGCCGTAACCAGCTTAAAAATTGAACCGGGTGTCACTGCCTTGAGCGCACGGTTAGCCCAACCTGTGGTCTGGTGTGGATCGACGCGACCAGGGTTATAAAAAGGACGAGACACCATCGCCAGCACATCGGCGTTCCCCGCATCCAGCACAACCACCGCCCCTTCTGCCAGATGATTCGTTTCCGTCAGCTTTTCAAGCTGCTGCTGTAAGGGGAGATCAATGGTCGTCTGGACCTGTAGAGGATAGTGGCCATTGGATGGGGCACTTACACGTAACGGCACATGAGTCAGCGGACGGCGCTGCGCATCGACAAATCGAGAAACGAAGGTTTCACCCACACCACTCAGGAGTGGCTCCAGCGTTCTTTCCAGCCCGGCTGCCCCGATTGGTAATTGCCCCGGTCGATCTGGTCGTTCGTACAGAAATCCGAGCCATTGCTTGCCATTGGGTACTTTGTTGTAGCGTTTCGAATACGGTACAAGCTCTACCAGAGAAGGTGCAAGGCTAAGCAGCTGGTCCGCTTCATCCGGCTTGATTTGCAGGGGTTCTCCACGACCATCTCGCCATAACAGCGGGGATTGCAGCCCCTTCCATTGAGACAGCAGCTTTTTCTTGTCTGTCCGCAGCAGCTTGGAAAGCTGTTCTCCGTGCAGGGCTGTTTTACCGTCTACATCAGGAAAAAGCACTGGCGCCCATACCACGCCCCCAGTTAACGAACGTCCGTACCGATCCGTAAATTGCCCCCGCCCCGAGTCGATTGCAATGCCCTCCTGCCGCTGGCGTACAGACATTTCCTTGAGCGAATGACCTCCGTAAGCGGACATGTGGATACCCGCCGTCCCCTGTATCCAGGCCAGCCGCAACAGCAAAATGAGTAGCAAAGCCGTAATGCCCACAGCCATATATGCAATGCGACATTTTCGAATAAAACTGCTGCCACGCCTCGGCACATGCATCCTCCTTTCATCTTTTTTCCAGTAGTATGTCCTGTAAATGTTTTTTCCAATCTGTATGCTATATGGCATATCGTTTTATTGAAAAGCAAAACCACCCAGCTTGAGAAGCCGAGTGGTTAGTTATTGAACATTGCCTTCACGATTATTTACAAATTAAACCCAACAGGCTTTAGTGATGATAACCAACAGAATAAAGAGTACCAAAATTGCACCCGTAGAAGTCCACACGCCGCAACCACCTTCAAATCCCCCCATGGCTCGATCCCTCCTTTGATGTGTAGTACACTTCAGCATATGTAGGAGATTAATCAAGGGCAGGGCATTCAGGCAAACAAATAAGGCTCTACCAGTACGATGCAGTAGAGCCCACAATGTTATAAGAGAAATGTTTTCAAGATGATCACTAGCAAAATAAACAGTGTCAGGATAGCGGCTATTGATGTCCACACTCCTCCGAAGCCTCTTTCCATTTCTCCCATAAGAACGCCTCCTTTGTTTTTAGCGTACTGTATAGGCTATGCAAAGCATTGGCTAAGGAAAGGGCTTCTGGGTAAACAATAAATTCATATAACACAATAATTCTCAAACACCAGCAAGCTCAACAATTTAAGGATACTTACACCCTTACACTGTAAACCGTGAAAGCTGCTCCTTCAAATTGACCGATACCCCTTCCAGCTTATCAGACAATCCTACCAGTTGATTCCCGATATTCGCCTGCTCGGTGCTGAGAGAAGCGACTTCCTGCGAAGTGGCGGAGGACTGCTCGGCTACCGCACTCACATTGGTCATCGCCTCCGACAAGATCGCCTGTGATTCACTCAGCTCCTGAATGGATGAGGTAACCGTACCCAAGCGAAGTGCAAATTCTCCCATTTGCTGCTGTACCGATTGGAAAATGTCCGTCGTCTCCTGTACCGCTCCCATCTGCTGTCGGAACAGTGGGTACACCTCCGATAACGCCTGAACCGTCTCATTCATCTCACCGACGATGTTATTAATAATTCCCGTCGCCGTGCGAATGGCTTGACGTGATTGTTCAGCCAGTTGCCGAACCTCATTGGCCACCACCATAAATCCACGTCCTGCCGTTCCGGCCCTTGCCGCTTCAATCGTAGCATTCAATGATAAAATATTCGTTTGCTTCGCAATATCTTGTAGCACGCCCAACACCTTGAAGACATCGGAAGTCGTCTCCTTCAACTTGTCTACTTTGCCCACAAGCGCATGTGTTGTTTCCTCCGTAACCTTGGTCTTACCCAGAAGGTTTTTCAACTGGACCGTTCCTCGTTCACTGGATTGCTCGACTTCGTGTGCAACCTTGCTCATTTCTTGGTTGGAAGCTACGACCGTATCCATTTGCTGTGATATGTTTCCAGTCAGTCCGCTGCCACGTTCAGCCTCTGTCGCCAAACTGGCAGATCCGTGAGCAATCTCCTCAGTAGCCGCTGCAATTTCCTTAGCTGAGATAGCTGTTTTCTTCGAGGCATTGCTGAGTTCCGTCGCTGTATCCAGCACTTCTTGAGCTGAAACATTCGTCTGCTCTACCAGCAAAGTAATCTGCTCCATCATCGTATCAAAGCTTACAGACAACTGTCCGATTTCATCCTGCGCGTTGTAGTTGGTACGAACCTGCAGATTGCCTTTGGCTCCTTCCAGCATCAGATCCTTTAAATGCGTTAAAGGGAGAGCTACAAGGCGCACTATCCACAAACCGATGAACAACGCGATCAGTGCCGCCACCGCAGCAAAAATCCAGGTCGCCGTTAAAATCCCTTCGGCATCTTTAACAAGCACGGATACAGGTACGACACCCAGGAGAATCCACTTCGAGGTGCCCAGTGTATTATGCACCGCCAGCACATTTTGGACTTTCCCGTTTGCGGACTGCTCCAAAATTTGATTTCCTTCAACACCCTGGAGCTGTGAAACGTAATCCAGCTTTTGTTTCCCTCCTGCCAGAGCATCAATGTTGGAGCCTATAAAAACGCCATCCTGTGTAATCAGGCTAATCATGCTGCCCGCGCCCAAATCAATACTTTTCAACTGATCATCCACAGCACTGGACTTCAAATCCATGACCAAGACGTAAGTCCCGCCCAAGCCCGACATGCTGTTCATGGAACGAGCCAGACGAAACGTCTTACTGCCGTTTTCATTTACCTGTGTAGGCAACCAGACAATCCCTTTATTTTTCAAAATATCCTTGAACCATGCTTCCTGCCGCACATCTTTTTGTGTTCCTGTGCCCATAGCAGCCAGATTTGTTTGTTCCGGATACAGATAAAGAGAATCAATTTCCTTATTTGTAAATGCAATGTTCGTTAACTTCTTGTTTACTTCCCCCATAGCAACAAAGGAATCAAACGAATTTTTCTCCTGCTTTGCCGCCTTTTGTAGCTGATCACTTAATTCAGTATCGAAGAATACCTGTGTCGACGTATCCTGAAAGCGTTCCAAAATGAGATCCAGCTTCTCTGCGGTTTGTTGAACCGTTTGCTGATAAGCCGTAGCGGCATTTTGCTCAATTGTATTTTTTGCTTTAAAGTATGAAATCATTCCCAGACTGATCACAAACAGCATAATCGCTGCAAAAAAGATCAAAAACAGCTTCATGCCAACGGAACGGACCGGATTATAATTTTTAACCAAATGCATAAAATCCTTACTGTATTTTTCCGGCTTGAGTAAGCGCTTTAAATTGTATGCGCCTACACGAGTAGCCTTAGACAACCAGGGAGCGACCTTCGAAGACCCCCCCACTGTTTTGTCTCCTTTAGCCGTTGTCGCCTTGCTGCCCTTCAATCCTTTAATTAGAGACGTTTTTTTTGGCTGCTTCTTCGTTGTATTCCCCTCTTTTTTCCAAAAAACCATTTCTCTCACCTACCACCCTATAATTAGTTTCCTGATCCACGTATCCGTTATGTATCTATTATCTATATCATATCTATCGGAACTATTCGACAAGGAATGTAGCTTTCCTTTCAACAACCACTAAATTTTGTGAAACTTTTTTCCTAGAAAAGTATTCAAAAAAAAGCCCCTCCAACCGATAGGAGAGGCTTTTGAATCTTTTTATCCGAGACTTAAGACTTAATTACTTCTTTTTACGCATCATGTCAAAATAAGATACAGGCTGATCTACCTTCATTTTGATCCGTTGCAGCGGGTGACGGGCAGCATCCAGTTCGTTGCCTTCTTCATCCCAGATTGTTCCAACCGTTTGTTTAAAGAACGTTCCGTTCGGACCAAAAAATTCAATTTCATATCCCGGTTTAAAATGGTTACGCTGTTGAATGGTAGCTATACCATTCGCCGCATCATAGTCCATAACCAGTCCGGCAAAATCATAAGGTGCAGCCTTTTCTTCCGGCTCATAAATATGATCTTCGTGATCCGGTGTATCGTAGAAAAAGCCAGTGTTCAGCGGACGATTAGCCGCCTTGTTTATTTCATCAATCCATTCCGGCTTGAGCACATAATTTTCAGGATCAGCCATATACGAGTCAATCGCTTGACGGTAGACATTTACAACCGTAGCCACATAGTGAATGGACTTCATACGTCCCTCTACCTTGAAGCTATCCACACCGACATCAATCAGATCAGGGACATTTTCAATCATGCACAGATCCTTAGAGCCCATAGAAAAAGCATTATCATTTTCCTCAAACAGTGGAAGCTGATTAACACCAAGCTGGAATTGCTTCAGCACATTGCTATCCTGCGCCTCTTCCTCTGATATCCACACCTCGTCTTGACGGGCATCCTCAAACAAATCGTATTTCCAGCGGCAGGACTGACAGCAGCCCCCACGATTGGAATCCCGGTCCGTAAAGTGATTAGACAGCACGCAGCGACCGGAAAATGAAGAGCACATCGCACCATGAACAAAGGCTTCGATTTCGATGTCCACATGCTTTTTAATTTCTTCAATTTCCTCCAAGCTGGTCTCACGGCCCAGTACCACACGCGGTAAACCTTCATTCTTCCAGAACTTTACCGCCTGCCAGTTCAGCGTCGATTGCTGGGTGCTCAAATGCACTTCCAGCTCCGGCACCGTACGCAATGCCACAGATACAATCGCAGGATCAGCAACGATGACAGCATGAATACCCGCCTTGTGCAAATTACGCAGGTATTCTTCAATCCCTGCAATATCCTCATTGTGCGCATAAATATTGGTAGCAACAATAACTTTGGCGCCATATTTTTTCGCAAACTCTACGCCTTCCCGCATTTCCTCAAAGCTGAAATTATCGGCATTGGAGCGCAGACCGTATTTCTGTCCACCAATATACACGGCATCCGCACCATAGTGAATAGCAAACTTCAGCTTTTCCAGATTTCCGGCAGGAGCCAGCAGCTCCGGCTTATCCAGACGATTCCGCTTACCCGTATATTTTCTCGTAGTGGTCATCGTTCCCATGACGTTCCCCCCTCTGTGTACTCATTTTTAGAATTAATAAACCTGTTCTTTATAGAAAAATCCGAAGGACAGTTCCCGTTCAGGATCTTGAAGACGGCGAACCTCATCCAGCCAGCTTTCATCATAAACATAAGCGTCAGGATCGGCTGTAAAGGTATCCAACGCTATGCGATAAGCACGAACGACCGCCGCGTTATAAGCCGTAGGCTTCAACATGCCCTCAATCTTAAAGCTATGCACACCTGCCTCCATCAAAATATGCAGGTCCTCCATAATGCAAAAATCATCCGAACTCATAATATGCGTTCCGTTGATATCCTCATAAATCGGAAACTTCTCTTCCTGCCGCTCTGCTTCAATCAAAAACAAGCCGCGCTCTCTGCCCAGATCACCTTCCACCGGGCGTCCCTGATGCAGCATATAGCTTTGTACAAGCTTGCGCTTGGAATGATAAATATTAGTCATGCCATGCACCTGAACCTGCGCCTCCATGTTCAGCCTTGGCACCATTTCCGTAATTTCGTCCATACTCAGCTCACGGGCCAAAATGACGCGCGAAGCGCCCTTCTCTCCCCAATAGTTGGCGGTTGCGAAGTTGGTGGAAATCATTTCACCGTTCCAGAACAACTTCACATGAGGAGCATATTCCTTTACCGCCATCAATACGGCCGGATCATTAAACTCAATGGCATCTACACCGCATCCGGCAAGCGACTGCACGTATTCGGGAAGGAATGGCAATAGCTCGTTCGTCATCAAGTTGGTCATGGATACATATACCTGGGCCGTATGCTTTCGAGCTTCTTCCACAACCTCACGGATTTGGTCCGGTGAAAAATGTCCCGGTAATCGCATCCCAAAGCGGTCATCTCCAATAAGCAATGCACTCGCTCCAGCCTCCAGCATTTGACGGGCATCCTCCGGAGAGCTGGCAGTTACCAATAGTTCGGGTTTGTAAGCCATAGGCTCACCTCCTAATTTGTCTTACGGTTGCTTACCTGAATATTATGCAAATGTTCTTTATATGTCTTGGCAAACAAATGTCCTTGCGTTCCGTCTTTTTTGGTCACATAAAATAAATAATCCGTAGCATCTGGCTGCAAAGCTGCCACCACTGATTTCAGGCTGGGGCTTGCAATCGGCCCCGGTGGAAGTCCCTGATGCAAATACGTATTATATGGGCTTTCTACAGCCAAATCCTTGTAGTACAGCCGTTCCTTTTGCTTGTCCAGCATATATTGAACGGTAGCATCAATTTCCAGCTTCTTATCCTGCTTGAGCCGGTTATAAATGACACTAGCTACGACAGGCCGTTCCTCATCCACAACGACCTCACGCTCCACCAGAGAAGCAACCGTCAGCAGTTGATGTAGCGTTTCCCCCCGCTGTTTCAGCATGGCGTCCATATCGGGAACGGTCTCCAGACGTTTTTGCATCTGTTCCAGCATCGCCTGTATAATATCTTTGGTCGTACTGCCCTTTTTCAGCTCATAGGTTTCCGGGAAAAGATAGCCTTCCAGCGCATAGCGAAGCCCCGCCTGCTTTGGAATGTCCCGCACCAGCGCGACGTCAAAAGCGGACGGATCGTTGGCCAGCTGCAAAAATTGCTTCTGGTCCGCCAGTCCTTCCTTTTGCAGCTTATCAGCCATCTGTCTGATCGTAAATCCTTCCGGTATCGTAAAACGGATCATTTCCTCTTTCACAACGTCCCCTGCTGAGAGCTTGGCAATCAACTGATCGAAGGTAGCACCGGGCTGAGCCTCATATTTTCCAGCCATAAACGCGCTGCCTTGCTGTTTGAATTTAAGGTAAGCCTTAAACACGAGCGCATTACGTATGAGTCCCTTTTGCTCCAGTGTATCTGCTATAGCGGACGTGCCCGTTCCCTTCACTACTGTAAATACAACCGGCTGCGTTTTCGCCTGAACAGGCTGCATGGCATTCCAAATATAGAGAGTTGCTCCGCCTGCTATGATCACAATCATCAGAAGCAACGTAACCAACGTCATCCTTCGCTTCACTTCCACCCAACTCCTTCACAGCCAAAAAGGGCGGACTGGTCCGCCCTTTCAGGTTTGATCTCCTCGTTATCCAGACCTTACAGCTCTTCCGGCAGCGTGCATTCATCATACAGCTCGGAAATATCTTCCCACTCATCGTCATCCTCAATCGTGGTGATGGAAATATCGCCTTCCGGGGATGGGCTCACATGATACAGCTCATGCTCGCCTTCAGCAGTTCCGGGCTTGCGCAATACGGCGTACCGTTGCTCTCCTACCTTGAACTCTGCTTCCAGTTCCATGCGTACTGCACGGCCCTGTTCATCCTGTAGCTCTACATCGCCGCCGAACGCTTCCTTCAAATCAGAGGTCCAGCTCAGGTCTTCACGTGAATAGTTCGTCATTTCCCGTCTTCCTCGTCCTCTTCTTCCACAAATGTATTAAAGGTCTCTTCAACGATTTCCCATTCGGCATCGTCTTGGATCACAAACAATTTAATATCATCGCCCTCTTCCTCGTAACGGAAGGCGTACACATCGGACTCGTCGGCTTCAGGGTCCACTGGCGCAACCATCATGTACTTCGCTTCGGAACCGTCTACCTCAAACTTCATAATGACCTCGAACTCTTCCTCGTTGCCCTCGTCATCGGTAATGTAAATAATTTCCGGCTCTTCTTCCATACCCACTTGATTTTCAGCCATTACGAAATCCCCCTCACCTTGTACTGTGTGCGTCCAAATAGTTTTGCAAGATCAGGCTTGCGGCCAGTTTGTCTACCACCTGCTTGCGTTTTTTTCGGCTGACGTCGGCCTCCAGGAGCGTACGCTCTGCCGAACGCGTCGTCAGCCGTTCATCCCAAAGGTGAACGGGTAAACCCAGTAACTCCTTGAGTCGGTTCGCAAACTCAATGCAAATTTCACCGCGTGGACCCACGGTACCGTTCATGTTTTTCGGCAAGCCTACTACAACCTCGCCGACCTCATTGTCACGGACCAGATTTGCAATCTTACCAAACTCGCTGTCGTTACCGCGTCGTTCTATGACTTCCAATCCTTGGGCGGTCCAGCCGAAGGCATCACTTACAGCGACCCCGATTCGGCGGTCCCCGTAATCCAATCCCATTACTTTCATGCCTGTCTCCTAACGGTGCTTGGCCAGATAAAAACGAACCAACTCTTCAATCAATTCATCGCGTTCTTTTTTGCGTACCAGGCTTCTGGCATTATTATGCCGTGGCACATAAGCCGGATCACCTGACAACAAATACCCGACAATCTGATTGATCGGATTGTATTCTTTTTCCACCAAAGCATCATATACGGTCAACAAAATCTCCTGAGCAGAAGCTTCCTTCTCATCCGCCTTGACATTAAATTTGACCGTTTTGTCCATGGAATCCACTGTTGACACCTCGCTTCCACAAAACATGTGTACATGTTTATGCCAGCTTATTCTTATACATCATACCATAAGCAGAGCCCTTCAAGGAAATGTCTAAGTTCGGTTTTTTCCAAAATCCCGCAAAAATTATCGAACTTTATCCTTGAGTAGCCGCCACTACCAATTCACGGGCACATACGAGCGCTTCGTCCAGCTTGCTGGCATCCTTGCCTCCGGCTTGCGCCATATCCGGACGGCCACCACCACCGCCGCCGCATACCGCAGCAATTTCCTTCACAAGCTTGCCTGCATGAAGCCCGGCCTTGGTGTGCTCTGCCGGTACAGCTACGACAAAATTAACTTTGTCATCCATTGCAGCCCCCAGTACCAGCACAGCAGCTGGAAGCTTGCCTTTCAGCTCATCGGCAATTGCACGCAGTGCATCCATACTGGAAGCCTGTACACGTGCAGCCAACAGCTGTACTCCGCCAGCTTGCACGACCTGATCGGTCAACTGACCCGCTTCAATAACGCTCAGCTTGCTTTGCAGCGATTCATTTTCACGACTGAGGTCCTTAATTTGCTGTTGCAAGGATTCGATGCGTTTTGGCACCTCGGACAGCTTGGATTTTACCAGACCTGCCGATACTTTTAGCAGCTCCAACTGGCCTTCCATATATTCAAAGCCAAAGCGTCCGGTCACCGCTTCAATCCGGCGAACTCCCGATCCGATGCCGCTCTCGCTGACAAGCTTGAACAGTCCGATTTGTGAGGTGTTGCTCACATGACAGCCGCCGCACAGCTCAATGCTATAATCGCCTACCTTGACAACCCGTACGATATCTCCATATTTTTCACCGAACAGAGCCATCGCTCCGAGTGCCTTGGCTTCATCAATCGGTTTCAGTTCAACATTTACATCCAGCTGGCTCCAAATGGCGCGATTTACCCGTAACTCAATGTCCGCCAGCTCTTCCGACGTAATGCTGCCAAAATGGGAAAAGTCAAAACGCAGACGCCCAGGCTCCACCAGGGAACCTGCCTGATTCACATGGTCGCCCAGCACTTCTTTAAGCGCTTTGTGAAGCAAATGCGTAGCCGTATGATTTTTTTCGATTTCACCACGGGATGCCTGATCCACTTCTGCTTTCACCGTATCGCCAACGTTCAGCTCACCGGCTTCCACGACAACCTGATGCACATGCTGGCCTTGAGGTGCCTTGAACAGCCCTTCGACCTTCGCCGTTACTGTACCTCCACGCAGCAAGCCATGGTCACTGACCTGTCCGCCGCTTTCAGCATAAAAAGGAGTCACGTCCAGCACAACCTGACAAGTCTGTCCCTCACTAACACTGTCCACCAACACATCTTCATATACAATAGCCACAATTTTGGATTCGGTTACGAGGTCATTATATCCAACAAAATCGCTTTTAACCGCCAGGTCAGACAAGGCTCCACCCTGAATCTTCATGCTGGCATTGTCCTGATGAGCGTCACGCGCACGTTGCCGTTGCTCCTGCATCGCTTCATCAAAGCCTTCACGGTCTACTTTTAAGCCTTGCTCGTCCGCATAATCCTCGGTGAGATCGAATGGGAAACCATACGTATCATACAGTTTGAATGCGTCTGCTCCACTGATGACATTGCGACCTTTCGCTTTCGCCTGAGCACTGATATCAGCCAAAATAGCCAATCCGTCTGTCAATGTCTCGTGGAAGCGTTCCTCTTCTGTTTTGATCACCTTGATGATGAAATCACGCTTGTCCACCACCTCAGGGTAGTACACGCCCATGACATCCCCCACCGTTTCCACCAGTTCAAACATAAATGGACGGTTCATACCCAGCATTTTTCCGTAACGCACAGCACGGCGCAGCAAACGACGGATAACATAACCACGGCCTTCGTTGGAAGGCAGCACACCGTCACCAATCGCAAAAGCTACGGTGCGGACATGGTCAGCAATCACTTTTAGAGCCACATCGCTGTCCACATTTTCGTTATATTTGACTCCTGCCATAGCGGCTGTTTTCTGAATAATAGGTTGGAAAATATCCGTATCGAAGTTGGAATCCACATTTTGCAAAATGGATGCAAAACGCTCCAATCCGGCGCCTGTATCAATATTTTTGTTCGGAAGCGGCGTGTAGCTGCCATCCTTGTTATGGTTGAATTGTGAAAATACGAGGTTCCATACTTCCAGATAACGCTCGTTTTCCCCGCCCGGATACATTTCAGGGTCCGTCATGTCGCTGCCGTAAGCTTCGCCGCGATCATAAAAAATTTCCGTACAAGGTCCACAAGGGCCTTCACCGATATCCCAGAAGTTATCTTCCAGTTTGATAATACGTTCAGCAGGAAGCCCTACCTTTTCGTTCCACAGCTTGTACGCCTCTTCATCCTCAGGATATACGGTTACAGCCAGACGCTCCGGGTCAAAGCCGATCCACTTCGTATCAGTCAGAAACTCCCATGCCCACACAATGACTTCTTCCTTAAAATAGTCGCCAATCGAAAAATTACCGAGCATTTCGAAAAAAGTGTGGTGACGGCGCGTTTTGCCGACATTTTCAATGTCATTGGTGCGAATACATTTTTGCGAATTAGCGATACGCGGATTCTCAGGCTTCACACGTCCGTCAAAATAAGGCTTAAGCGGTGCCATCCCCGCATTAATCCACAGCAGGGAAGGATCTTTATGCGGAACAAGCGGTGCGCTTGGTTCAATCACATGTCCCTTGCTTTCAAAAAACTCCAGCCATTTGGAGCGGATTTCACTAGCTTTCATATTAAGTAGCCTCCTAATTATGGTGTCACTTGTACTTGGCACAGGCCATAAAAAAACAGAAAAACGCCCCTGAACGGATCAGGGACGATTGTATCGCGGTACCACCCTGGTTATCGCCGCCCCCTCTGTACGAAATGCTACATGTGCAAGCTGCACACCCAACATCTGCTTAACGGACGAGCGATCGCCTTGTTTTCACTGGTAACGGGAGCATCCCGGCGGGTTCAGCCCGCACTCCGAAATGAGCTTTCCCTACTGGATAAACACATTTAAACATACTCAATTCAGTATATCCGTGTCATTTAGCCGTGTCAACGCGATTTCAGACGGGGATATGGACGAAATCAGATCGTTTTACGCTTCACATAATAAGCAAAAAAATGCTGAAGCGCCACCTTCAAAACCGCCATCACCGGAACCGCCAAAATTAACCCGGTTATTCCCGCTATTTCCCCGCCCACCAGCAGTGCGAAAATGATAGCAATCGGATGCAAATGCAAGGTTCGTCCAACTACCTGGGGAGAAATGACGTTACTTTCCAGCACTTGAATACAGGTGTTGACGACTATGACCAGCAGTACCATTTTAAAGGAAACTGTAGAAGCCATAACGACCGCTGGAGCTGCCCCCAAAAACGGGCCTAAATACGGCACAATATTGAATACAGCCACCACTCCTGCCAGCAGCAGCGCATAAGGCATCCCAATCAGCATATATCCGATATAGGCCATCACCCCGATAATGACGCACACCAACAGTTGTCCGCGCACATAGTTACCGAGCGCCTGATCAATTTCCTTGAGCACCGTTACAATAGCCTTGCGGCGGGATCGAGGCAGATAAGACACAATAGCCCGTTCGAACACATCGAAATCCTTTAAAATATAAAAAATGAGAAACGGCACAATGAACACATTGAACAACATATTGATCATCCCGCCGATGTTGTCCATAAAAGCAGCAATGCCTGTAGCCATCCGATTTTCGAGTTGAAAAAACCACTGATTCATACCCGAGCGTACCCCTTGGGGTAAAATACTTCCGTCCATATTCGTCATTAGTCCCTGGGCATGCATGGTCAGCTCTGGCAGATGCTCATTCAGTTCATCCAGTTGATCCATAAACATCGGAATCAGGTGCATCAGAATAACGACAAGGCTGCCCAAAAATACAGCATAAATGAGCAGGACGGCTATGCTTCGAGGTACCTTGCGTCCGCCCAGCATATTGACCACAGGATTAAGCACATAGGAAATAATCATCGCCACCGCAAATGGCGCAATAATCGTTTTTAGAAAATCATACAGATGCAAAAACAAAGGCCGCAGCAGCCAGATAAAATATAGAATGACAAGTCCCAGCAGCGTCCATATTCCGTATCGGAACAGCCTGCTTTTCGTTAATTGCTCCATACCGTGCCCCCTTACCGGACTAGCCTCTTTTAAGTATATGCCTGTACCTTTACTTTAATCCTTCACCTAACTGTGGAGGCGCCTTAAATAATGTTTATGAAGAAAGAATGAAAACAATTGAAATTGATTAACAAAGTCATTCTATCTGACGATATAAGTACAAAGAACTATTTGAGCTTTCACATTTCTGAATCATCGGGGGTCGTTACATGAACTTAAAAATGAAACTTATTCTCTTTTTCACCTGTATTGTTATCGTTGCAGCTGGGCCTTTGTCCGTCATTAGCATGACAAGCATTAAAAATCAGGCCAACCGTGATATCCAAGAGCTTATGAACAGCAAAGCCTCCGAGACCGTCAACCAACTCGACGGATGGACACGCGGAAACGCCAAAATTATTGAAACACTGGCTGCGGGATTACAATCCGGTGATATCCCTTCGGATGCAAAAGTAGCTTCCCTGATGGCCGCCTTTCAAAACTATAAGAATCAAAGTATCGCTAACATTTATGCAGGATTTGAGGATGGAACCTACTGGGATGGCTCCGGCTGGTCTGATGCGGGCTACGATCCTCGCACACGTCCGTGGTACAAGGATGCCAAAACCAAGGGGGAATTGTATTATTCCTCACCGTACATTGATGCAGGAAGCCAGGACTTCACCATTTCCATTGCAAAGCCTCTCAAGGACTCCAATGGCTCTATCACTGGGGTGATCAGTGAAGATATTATGTTAAACGACATGACAAAAATCATTAAAAACATAAACCTGAACGGATTAGGCTACGCATTTCTGATTGACCAGAATGGAGTCGTCGTCGCGCATCCAGACAGCAAGCTGGCTGGTAAAAATCTCAAGGATACGCCCGAGTTGGGTTCATCAACGGCGGCCCTGCTCAGCGCCCCTTCGGGAAAAGCCGACTACAACTACAATGGCAGTGATCGCCAGCTTTATTTTAAGAAAATGCCCAGCACAGGCTGGATCGTAGGCTTGTCTATCTCAAAAGAAATTGCTTTTCAGGAGTACTACTCTACTCGTAACCAACTGTTGATTACTGTAGCTATTATTTTTGTTGTTGCCATGCTTTTGGCGGTCTGGGCGGCGAACAGCTTTATCAAGCCGATTCGGAGGCTTCAAGCGAACGTCAAGCGGATTGCTGAAGGGGATATGACAGCACGTGTGGATATTAAGGGCAAAGATGAAATTGCCAGCTTGGGTACGGATTTTAATATCATGTCGGAACATCTTTCTCACTTACTGCGCAAAGTGGCTGATACGGCTGGCGAGGTCAGCTCTGCTTCTCATGACATGCACCAGCACGCCAAGGATACCGGGACCATCGCATCACAAATCTCCAGTGCCGTTCAGGAGCTTGCCCAAGGAGCAAGTGATCAGGCCGAGGCTGTATATTCTGGCTCTGAAAAGCTATCGCATATGACGGGCTCCATCGACCAAATTGGCCAAAGCGTCAAGCGAACCCAAACCGCCGTGCTGGAAACAGACGCTGCCGTGCTAGCCGGGTATGAAACAGCCGAGCGTCAAGCGAAGCTTGCAGCCGAGTCCAGACAAA
Source organism: Paenibacillus sp. NRS-1781 (assembly GCF_050467745.1). Taxonomy (NCBI): domain Bacteria; kingdom Bacillati; phylum Bacillota; class Bacilli; order Caryophanales; family Paenibacillaceae; genus Paenibacillus; species Paenibacillus sp. NRS-1781. The sequence continues at coordinate 45,469 of NZ_JBITPI010000006.1, read as the reverse complement.
CAACAACCGCTGTAGGTGAAGCTGTAGACTCGCTCACGTTGAAAACACAGGATATTGAACGGCTGGCCGGGGCCATTCATGATATCGCAGCCCAAACCAATCTACTGGCGCTGAATGCTTCCATTGAAGCAGCCCGTGCCGGGGAACACGGACGCGGCTTTGCCGTCGTTGCCGGGGAAGTACGCAAGCTGGCTGAACAAGCAGGAAGCTCCAGTGACAGCATTATGCACAAGCTGGAGGAAATCAAGGTTGCGGGACTACGGAGCGCAGAGGAAATGAAGAAGGCTCTCGCTGTAACAGTAGAACAGGAGCATGCGGCTACCGCTACGAGACTGGCGTTCGAGTCCATACGGGGAGCTTCTCAGCATATGCTTACCCAGATTGAGGACGTATCCGCTGCGGCTGACCATCTCCGTACAAACGCCGGACATATTTCCGATGTCATTTCCAGCGTGGTCGCCGTTTCTGAGCAAAGCGCAGCTTCCACGGAGGAAGTGGCTTCCTCCGTGCAGGAGCAAGGGCATTCCATGAGCAATATTGCCCAGCTTTCCGCCAAGCTTGACTCGCACGCAGACCTGCTACTGGAAGAGGTTAAACGCTTTAAGCTGTAAATCCATCCAGACAGGAATCTACATGAAAAAGAGGGTGACTCCCAGGCTATTGCAGCCAACGGGAATCACCCTCTTCGTTATTCATCAAGCATGGTCCAATCTATGATCTGTCCCTATGTTGAACGATATAGTCACACCTCATATAGATGGACAGCCTGTCCCCGCTTAATTTAGGAAGAAGCGTGGATCTGCGGCAGGTCCTGTTGTGCCATTTCATCTCCAAAGAACAGGTCGTCCAGCGAACTGAGCGTACCGTCCTCTTCCACTTGGTAGACGGACATTTTTTCACCATTCACCTGAAGTTCGATGAAGCATCCCCAGCAATAAAATTGATGGGAGCCGATTTTGCCGATATCTTTGGAATTACAATTCGGACATCTCAATAAACTCACCCTATCCATTAACAGAATATATGGCTTTTTCCAAACGCTGCTCGCTTAACGGGGGCACCATAACGGCATTCTCCCCGATGGACATTTCTTCGGTGCAGGGCAGCCATTTCCGCCCTTCAATAATATCCGATACAAAACCATCGCTGATTTCCAAGCCTATTATGTTATTGCCCATTCCCTGGTCAAAATAAACATCCGAAATGTGTCCGAGCATAAGTCCTTCCTCTGTAAGCACGGATAAATCCTTCAATTTACCGGGTCCAAGCAAATACGTATGTTGTATATCATTGGCCTCCGTTTTACGGACAGCTTGCTGATTGCGAATCATAATCGCATCTTCGCCATAAGCAACGATGTCATCCCAAGCCACCATTTTCACTTGAGATGAAAAAAGGCCTTTGCCCTCCAACTCGATCCCTGTAATTTTCCAATCAGCCGTCACCATAAAATCGTGTATTTTACCAATCTGCTTCCCGTCCTCTACATCGAAAACGGCAAGTCCGATCATATCCTGAAGCTTCATAATAGGGTACCTCCTCATTCTGCAATTCGAACGGAGGTGCGGTCCTTTCCTTCATGCGTGTCAGACCTTGGTTCCGTTCATGCCATGAAATGGAAAACCGCCCTCCCTTCTTATTAAAGTGCGGAGAAATCCCTAGTACCTAGTACGTAGCCGCTTCCATATGGTTTCAATTTTCTTGGCCGTGTATTCCATTTCCTCCATAGTATTACCCAAACCGAAGCTAAAGCGAATCGCTGAATTCAAAACATCTTTAGGAAGATCCATCGCCTGCAACACATGCGACAATTCCAAAGACCCGGAAGTACAAGCTGAACCGCTGGCCGCTGCAATTCCTTCCATATCCAGATTCATCAGCATCGTCTCCGTACCGATATCCGGAAAGCTAAGATTTAGCACATTCGGTAAAAAATGCTTAGGGTCGCCGTTGATTACAAAAGCGTCTTTCCCCAAAGTGTTTTCCAGTGCTTTCAGCAGAGTTTGACGAAGAGTCATATCGTACGCCCAACGTTCCTCTATAGAGGTGTTAGCCAGAGTTGCTGCTTTAGCTAAGCCTGCAATCCCGGCAACGTTTTCTGTACCAGCACGACGTTTTTTCTCCTGAAGTCCCCCGTGCATCAAAGGCTGGATACGTGTACCCTGACGGATATACAAAGCTCCAACGCCTTGCGGGCCGTTAATTTTATGACCGGATACACTAAGTAAATCAACCGAAAGAATATGGAGGTCTATCTGTATATGACCGTAAGCTTGAACCGCATCTACATGGAATACAATAGCATGTTCTCCCGCAATCTGTCCCACTTCTTGGATCGGCTGAATTACGCCTACCTCATTGTTGGCATGCATCATGCTGATCAAAAAAGTGTCCGGCCGGATCGCAGCCTCTATGTCGGCTGGATTGACGCGCCCAAAGCTGTTGACTGGCACATAGGTCACTTCATAACCCGCTTTTTCGAGTTCAGCGCAAGCATGAAGCACCGCATGATGCTCAATGGTTGTCGTAATGATATGGCCGGAAGTGCGGCCATCTGCCGTAGCCATCCCGAACAGGGCCAGATTATCGCTTTCTGTCCCTCCGCTTGTAAATATGATCTCTTCGGGCTTGCAGCCCAAAGAGGCCGCAACGGCATCCCGCGCTGCGCTGACGGTGCGCTTGGCATCCCGGCCGAAGGCATGAACGCTTGAAGCGTTACCGAATTGGCCGGTCATGATGTCCATTATAGTCTGCGCAACCTCAGGATGCATAGGAGTCGATGCGGCATGATCCAGATAAATTCTGTTCATGTTAATCCACCTCAAATGTAGAACATATAGTTATCCAATTCATCATGTTCCTGGTATGTGATCAAGTCCTTGAGCGTAGTGGAATCCAGTACTTCTGCAATACTGTCACGAATCCGTAGCCATAGCTGGCGCTTCGCCGGATCGTCCTCTTCAGTGAAATCTACCGGAGAAATCGGACCCTCCAATACACGAATAATGTCTCCTGCCGTTACCCCTGCCGGTTCACCCGCCAGAATATAACCGCCGTAAGCACCACGGATACTTTTTACCAAACCTGCATTGCGCAAAGGCGCAATAAGCTGCTCCAGATAATGCTCGGAGAGCTGATTCTTCTCGGCTATACTTTTCAAAGACGTCGGACCTTCGCCAAACCTGGCTGCAAGTTCCATCATAATCGTCAGACCGTAGCGGCCTTTTGTTGATATTTTCAATTGTGCCACCTCACTTATAGTAACAATTCCGTTAAACACGCGGAATAACTGGTGTTATAAACCTCTCTATTCCGATCTTAACCCTCAGCTTATGTTAACATATTAGGGCAGGTAAAGGGAAATATTACGGTAACAATCTTAAAAAAAGTTGTTTTCGGACCATTTGGAACGGCTTTGGCCCATTTTATAGAACTTTCCCCCATCGTTCTCCGTGTCGTTGGATCGCACAGCCATCGTAACTTATTATCGTTTATGTTATAGTAGGAGGGTTCTACAACAATATTAAGAGAATTGGGTGATGACCATGGCTAAAGCCAATCATGAAACCCGTGTCGTCGTCGGCATGTCCGGGGGCGTCGACTCATCCGTTACCGCGCTGCTGCTAAAGGAGCAGGGCTATGACGTAATCGGCATCTTCATGAAAAACTGGGATGACACGGATGAATTTGGCCGTTGTACGGCTGAGGAGGATGCGGAGGATGTACGCCGTGTCTGTGAGCAGATCGACATTCCTTACTATACCGTCAATTTTGAAAAAGAATACTTCGATAAAGTATTCTCGTATTTTCTTGATGAATATAAGGCTGGACGTACTCCAAACCCGGATGTCATGTGCAACCGTGAAATTAAATTTGGCGAATTTCTCAATAAAGCGCTGGATTTGGGCGCGGATTATGTTGCTACAGGACATTACGCCCGGGTTGTGGAAGAAAACGGCCGTTTTACCTTGCTGCGGGGCGTGGACAGCAACAAGGATCAGACCTACTTCCTGAATGCATTGAGCCAAAAGCAGTTGTCTCGGACTATGTTCCCTATCGGTCATTTGCCGAAACCGGAAGTCCGCAAAATTGCGGAAGCCGCAGGATTGTATACGGCCAAGAAGAAGGACAGCACTGGCGTATGCTTCATCGGCGAGCGTAATTTCAAGGAGTTTTTGAGCGGGTATCTGCCTGCTAAAGGCGGAGACATGGTGGATATCGCTACAGGTGAAGTCAAAGGACGCCATGATGGCCTGATGTACTATACACTCGGCCAACGGCAAGGCTTGGGCATAGGCGGCTCCGGTTCAGGCGAACCGTGGTTCGTAGCCGACAAGGATTTGGAAAAGAACATTTTGTATGTGGTACAGGGCGATCGTCACCACAGCTTGTATTCCACCAGTCTAATTGCAACCGACGTGAACTGGATTGAAGGCGCGGATACGCGTCCGTCCGGCGAATTCCGTTGTGCAGCCAAGTTCCGTTATCGCCAGCCTGATCAGCAAGTGACTTTGCAATGGCTTGAGGATGGAACCGTACACGTCGCATTCGACGTACATCAAAAAGCCATTACCCCTGGACAAGCCGTCGTATTTTACGATGGTGAACGGTGTCTGGGCGGCGGAACCATCGACAAGGTTGAAAAGCTCCAGCCTGAAACGGTTTAAAATAATCCCCGTTGATGTTGGCATAAATGTTTAAACAGGTGGTGTCCCTTCTATCTATGGAGGGACGCTTTTTTTATGAAAAGATGCTCTTTTCTCCATTTGGGTATATGATGTAGACAAGATATCTTACTTCAATTGAAAGGGAGCGTGCCTTTTATGTCTGATTCATTAGGAATGCTGACACCGGGTAAAAAAGTTTCTTTAAAAGAGTGGAACCCCAAGGATACTCAGGATATCAAAAATAAAGAAGAAATTCAGCAGGAAACAGATCAATTGAAGGAACGCTTCGCGGAATTACAAAGCAAATTATTTACGGAGAAAAAACAAGCCGTTTTGTTTGTATTTCAAGGTATGGATTGCAGCGGAAAAGATGGCGTCATCAAGCAGGTATTTTCCAATCTCAACCCGGCGGGAGTGACAGTCCACAGCTTTAAATCGCCTACAGCCGAAGAATTAAGTCACGATTTCCTGTGGCGTGCCCACAGCGTAGCCCCGGGACGTGGATATATCGCGGCATTCAACCGCTCTTATTATGAGGATGTACTGATTACACGTGTTCACAGTCAGGTATCCGACAAGCAGGCCAAACGAAATATTAAACACATCAAACATTTTGAACAATTGCTGCTGGATAGCAATGTTAAGGTCGTCAAAATCTTTTTACATATTTCAAAGCAATTCCAGTTGGAGAAGCTGATCGACCGTATTGAAAAGCCGCATAAAAACTGGAAGCTTGATCCGAGTGATTTGCAGGAACGTAAATTTTGGAAGCAATATACCCAATATTATGAGGACGTGCTGGAGCTAAGCGCAACCAAACAAGCTCCGTGGTATGTCGTTCCTTCGGATAACCGTTGGTACAGGGATTATACCGTGCTGCGCATTGCCGTCCAAACGCTGGAGGATATGAAGCTGTCCGATCCTGAACCAAGACCGGAACTGGAATCCCTTTTGCCTGAGCTGTATAAAGAACGGGATAAAAAATAGCTGCGCAGGCGCAAGTACTCTATCCTATGTTCGTTAACACATCAAAAAAAGCTTCCGAAACCTTACTCAAGGCTGAAAATGCCAGGGTAGAGATTTTGGAGGCTTTATTGCGTCAACTAACCCCATACCCAACAGCCGCAGCTACAACTCCTACCACCACCGAAGAAAGCACATACACAGCCGTACGCCGATATTCTCTACGCTCCATCAGTTGGACAGATTCATACCCGAATGTTGAAAAGGTGGTATAGCCACCACAAAAGCCTGTTCCCAGCAGCATCCAGAGTGCAGGAGACAGATTGTGCTGCGTAAATTCGCCGTACAGCCAACCGAGCAGCAATGAACCACTGATGTTAATGATCCACGTTCCCCACGGAAATGCGGTGCCAAACCTTTTTCCAACCCACATGCCAAGCCCGTATCTCGCCAATGTACCGACCATTCCACCTGCCGCCGCCCACCAGATCATAAGCTATACCTCCTGGGAAGCAGCTTGCGTCATTTTCGTGCCCATACGAATACCAGTCCAAGTCAAAAACAGACCTCCACATACACTCAGTAGCAGATACAACACAGCCGCAAGCGCATGATCATGAACCGTCAGACGTACAGCATCCATTGCAAAGGTGGAAAAGGTTGTAAAGGCCCCAGTAAAGCCTGTTCCGATGGCAAGTCGCCAGCGAGGCTTAATCCGCCACGACCGCAAAGTTACTGTAAAGAACCAGCCGAGAAACAGACAGCCGATCCAATTGATTAACAGTACGCCAAGTGGAAAATCGGCCCCTGACGCAGGCAGCAATGTTTGTACGCCATAACGGGCAGAGGTTCCGAGCGCTCCACCTGCCCCGACAAATAGCACGTCTTTCATCTTTACGTCCCCTTCTTCACTCTTGCAGTATTCATGGTGTAACCATAACAGTGGCTAAACCTGATCTTACACACTACGTATACCCATTTGCTACATTTATTTTACGACTGTGAATCCCGCCACTGTTGATTTTGTCTGATTTTCGACTCATTCCCCTGCTCTGTAGCCTGGTAAAAGGTCCGGTCTGCTATCGAATCAGGCAAATATTGCTGTTTCACATAATGGTTCGGATAATTGTGCGGATACTGATAGCCGACATGCCCCAGCTTCTCCGAGCCTTTGTAATGCGCATCACGCAAATGCAGCGGAACCTCAGCGGATTTGATATCGTCCATAGACGACATGGCCCGTGAAATCGCCGTATATACGGCATTGGATTTTGGACTCTCTACGGCGAACAAAATAGCCTGCGCGATGTTCAGCTTGGCCTCGGGCCAGCCGTTATTGCGATAGGCTTCAAGCGCACTCACTGCCTGCACCATCGCCTGCGGGTTCGCCAGACCAATGTCCTCACTGCTCGCTGCGATGAGGCGGCGGAGAAAGGTCATCGGGTCCATGCCGAGCTTCTCTACGGCGTAGAGAAACCAGAACAGCGCCGCGTCGCTGGAGCCGCGAATGCTTTTGTGAAAGGCGGACAGCACGTCATACTGCGTGGACTCGTCTGCCTTGACAATCGGGCGGCGAATGGATTCCTCCGCGACCTCTAACGTCACGTGAATCGTGCCGTCTGCCAGCGGAGGCGTCGTGAGCGCCGCCAATTCCATCGCGTTCAAGGCGCGGCGGATATCGCCGTTCGCCATGGACGCGATGTGATCCAGCGCAGCTTCGTCCACCTGAAGCTGCATATAGCCAAGCCCCTTGTCCGCATCGCCCAAGGCGCGGCGCATGGCTGCCAGCGAATGCTCCCGCGTTAGCGATTCGAGCTGAAACAATGTAGAACGGCTCAGCAAGGCGCCGTTTACGTAGTGAAAGGGGTTTTCGGTGGTGGCGCCGATAAATACGATTGTACCCTTTTCCACCGCAGGCAGCAGTGCATCCTGACGCGAGCTGTTGAAACGATGTACCTCATCGAGAAACAGGATCGTTTTTTTGCCGTACATCGATTTATTCGTTTGTGCGCGGTCAATGACTTCCCTCACGTCCTTCACTGACGCTTCCACTGCATTCAGGCGGACAAATTCGCCTTGCGTGTGTTGTGAAATGATATGCGCCAGCGTCGTCTTGCCACATCCCGGCGGCCCATACAGGAGGATGGAAGAAACCTGATCTGCCTCTATAGCTCTTCGCAGCAGCTTGCCCGGACCGACGACATGCTCCTGTCCAATATATTCATCCAGCGAAGTCGGACGCAGCCGGTCAGCAAGCAACCGATTGCTTGGCGTCGACTCCTGGGAATATGAAAATAAGTCCATTTCATTCACTTCCTTATGGTGATATGAGGGAACACTCTACCCCTGCGGGGTCCATATACATGGCGTTCGCTCATGCGGTTGAAACCTTGAAATTTCAAGCGATCTATGATCCTAAAAACGGGTTGAACCGCCTTTTATTCTACCATACCCACAGACAAGTTGCAGATAGCATGGTCATGGCATAACTATATATTTACATACCTGCAACCTAGCAAGCAAAAAAATAACAGCCGAACGAAAGATAAATTTCGTGGCTGTTCTTATGCTGGTAGATTTCCCTTATTTCGCCTGCTCCTGTACATAATTCGGAAGTGCACCCTCATGTAACAGCCACAGCTCATGCAGCGCACGGGTACAGCCCACATACAGCAGCTTGGCATCCCATGCCAGCTCTCCATAATGTTCTCGGTCGGCATCCGCTACAATGACTGCGTCGAACTCCAGCCCTTTGGACAGGTACACAGGTAGAATGGACAATCCACCTTCGTATTGCTTTTTACCACCGTCGATCAGATTCACATCTAATCCTGCATTTGTAAAAGCCTCATGCAGCTCCACTGCCTCCTTCAAGGTACGTGTCAGCACAGATACAGTGCGATATTCCTTGGAAGAAAGCTCTTGCAGAGCGGTCAGCAAACTCTGTTCACGCCCTGATGTACCGTATGGCAGTGTACGCACCGGATCGCCGCTACGGAATACCGGAACGGCCGTAATGCCGCCGCGAACCCCCTGCTCCAAAATCGTATTTGCAAACTCAATAATCTCCAGCGTAGATCTGTAGCTTCGGGTAAGTGCAAAATACCCCGTATGTTCCGGCGCAAAAAGAGAACTCATTTCTTCCCAGGCATGTACGCCACGGTATTCGTGAATACCCTGCGACAGATCACCCAATATCGTGAAGGAATGCCCTTTAACGAACAAATCCAATAGTGCGATATGAAAAGGTGAGAAATCCTGCGCTTCATCAATGACTACATGGTCAAAACGTTGAGACGATTCTACCTCATGAATCAGCACATGAAGATATACCAAGGCAGTAAGATCCTCTTCGCGGATAACCTGTTTACGCAGGTCCGACTGTGTGGTCTTAAAAATAGCAGCAGGCAAAGAAGCCTTCAACTCCGCAGCCGTGTCTGCGGGTAATCCTTTTGCTGCCTGAAAAAGCTGCTTGTAAAGCGTCAGTGCGTCATATTGGGGCCATTTTTTAGCATATGCCTTTTCCCGGGGTCCCGCTTTTTTCTTACGTTCCTTGAGTGCAGCCGCCGAGGGCGACTTTTTCAGCTCCATTTCAATCCAGCGATGGACTCTTGCAAGCACACGTTCTTTTCGCTTCGCGAGCGGATAGGGCTTGTATTCCTCATTGAACCAGTTCAAAATCTCCGCTCGCGAAAGCACCGCCCCATCCCATGGTGAAAAATCACCCTCCGGCACCGAAACAGGCTCCAGCCGATCCACAAAAGCTTGAAGCAGCTTCATGAAGTGAATCGAACCTTTGAATCGTCCTGGCGCCTCATCCATTGATTCCGTTCTCAGGCTACCGCTCTCAAACCAATAAGCTAACGTTTCAGCAGGATCAGCTATAGGTAAATCCAGACCCAACAGGTTAAGCGCCCAGTCCGCAAATGTACTTTGCTGAATATTTCCGACCCCCAGCTCTGGAAGTACATCTGAAATATAATCGAGAAACATATGATTCGGTGCAAAAATAACCATCTTGTCCGCCGATACCTGCTCCTTGTATTGATACAGTAAAAATGCGAGACGATGCAGCGCTACCGTCGTCTTGCCACTACCCGCTACCCCTTGAATGACGAGGGCTGTATTTTTAGCGGCACGAATGATTTGATCCTGCTCGGCCTGAATCGTAGATACGATATCCCGCAATCGGTTATCCTTGTTCTCTCCCAGGCGATAGACAAGAAATTCATCGGAAACCGCAGGCTCGTCGCTTTCACGATTATACGTATCGGCTACCCGTTCCAGTATTCTTTTACGAATGACAACGTTGCGCTTTAGATACACCAAGCCCTCAATCGTTCCCTCGGGAGCCTCGTAGGACACGGTTTCTTCACCGCCTGTAAAAGAATAAAACAAGCTGGCAATCGGCGCGCGCCAATCAATCACAAGCGGATACGCAGACGCTTCCTCGCGCTCCACTCCGATTTTGCCGATGTAGAGGGGCTTACGCTGTCCTCTGCCACGTTCGTCAAAATCCATGCGTCCAAAATAAGGCTCCTGCACACTTTTTGCCAAAGCCTGACGTTTTTCCTCCCGCCCGGATTCCAGCACCTGCTCCGTAAAATCATGCCCCGTGTACACCGGCGTATTGCGAAGCCGTTCCAATCTGCGATCAATTTCCTCCATAGCAAGCGACAGCCTGTGCTGTTCTTCTTGATAGGCACTTTGAAACCCGTTCTCCATTTCAGTTACCTCCTAAGAATATCAAGTCTCGATTTCTGCATCCCATTCACTTGCTCCGACACAAAAAAAGGAAAGTAAGCGTAACACATTAACCCCAAAAAATCCAACCTTATTTCCTAACACACCCATTTCCATGTACAAAAAAGACCTCCTTGTATCCTTCAAAGAAGCCAAAACACACTTTATATCATTCAAAAAAACCGTCCTGCTCTCATTTCAAGACAGCCCCTCCATTTTCACATACGAACACGCCCAGTAATATAACCACACCGCTTCTAACCAAATCCACAAAATTCACTTCAAACCACTTCTTCCACTCATACATCTGTTCTTATGCTCTTGCTCTTATGCTCTTGTTCTTAGCCCTTGAACTTCCCCTGCCCTTCACATAAAGTATGGACCCTTGCGGCACCCGCGAAGCGGCCTCTAACGCTCCATGCTCCTCTCCCTCATACTTCCACAAACTGCTTCTGAGCCAGCTCTCGGTACACTTCATGGGACTCAATCAGCTCCGCATGAGTTCCTGCACCGGTCACCTTCCCCTTGTCTAACACAATAATCTGATCGGAATGAACCACAGTAGACAAACGGTGAGCGATAACAATGGTCGTACGACCTTCCATCAGATTCGCCAGCGCTTTCTGCACCTCATGCTCGGAAGAGCTGTCCAGACTGGATGTAGCCTCGTCCAGCATAAGAATATCCGGGCTACGCAGAAGCGCACGCGCAATGGCAATCCGTTGACGTTGCCCACCGGAGAGCTTCATCCCCCGCTCACCCACCTCAGTCTCATAGTCTTGCGGTAAATCCATAATAAACGCATCCGCGTACGCCATCGTGGCTGCCTGTCTCACTTCCTCCAGATCAGCTTCCCGTCCCAAGCCGTACGTTATATTATCTCTGACCGTTCCGGTCATCATCGAGCTTTCCTGGGACACATAGCCAATTTTGGAGCGCCAGGAGGATAATGTATACAACGATATCGGTTCATCTCCATAACGAATCTCTCCCGTATCCGGTACATAAAAACGCTCCAGCAACGAAAATAACGTGGACTTGCCGCTTCCACTCGGTCCAACAAATGCCGTTGTTCGGTTAGCCGGAATGACCAAGCTGGCATGATGAAGAACCTCTTCACCCTCAGAATAGGAAAAGGCAACATCACGCAGCACGATATCCCTGCTTTCTTTTGTTGCTTCCTGCTTCAATTCCAGCGGCTCCTCTTCATGATCCAAAATCGTCTGAATTCGTTCCGTGGCACCTACCACCTTTTGCAGACGTGAATATAAGGTCGTGAACTGGGCCATTGGTGTAATGACCTGAAACAGTAGCAAAATAAAAGCTACCAAATCCCCGGCAGTCAGCACGCCTGATGCGACGCGAACACCACCAACACCCAAAATAATGACCAGGACGGCGGTCAGCAAGAACGTAGAAATGGGACCTACCAACGCCAAAATACGGGATTCCTGCAAGCCAAAACGGAACATCCGGTAAATCCGATCCTCTCCAGCCTGTGCTTCCCTGCTTTCGGTTCCGTACGCCTTTACCAGCCTGATTTCTCCGATAACCTGACTCAGTACCGAGGTCAGATCAGCCATCTCATCCTGCTGTTTTTTGGATATACGGTACATTTTCCTGCCCACGGGAAATAAAATCAGCGCTGTTAATGGAACGATAGCCATAATGATGAGCGTCATGACCCAATCCAGATAAAACAACAAGGCAATACCACCAATAATGGCAATTACGTTAGAAATCAGATTCACAAGATACTCCGTAATCAGGTTCATAATCAGGCTTGTATCATTGGTGACACGACTCATCGTATCCCCGGAGCGATTCCGATCAAAATACGGAATGGGAAGAGACAAAATCTTATGCCATAAGCGTTTGCGTAAATTAGCTACAATTTTATGTCCGGCATAGTTCAGCATATAAATGGAAACCGCTGAAGCTACAGCCTGAAGCACAAAGGCCCCCAGCAGGCCAAAAATGACCATACGGTTCAGTGAAGAAAAGGTTAAACCGTCGATCAGTCCCTTGGTCATCAGCGGTACAATTAAGCCGGCAGTCGTCTGAATCAAGGTCAGAATCAGGGCGATCACGAGAATGGCCTTGGGAGGATGTGCGCTTGCAATCAATTTGACAAATCGACCCATGCCAGCCTTATCGGGTTTTTTATCCGGCTTTTCCTTCATTCGATTCTGCTGTAGATGATGTTCCTTTTCCATAAACCATGTACCTCGCTTCTTGTCTGACCATTCTTCTCCAAACAACAACACCCGCGCTGTGCGCGGGTATGAATAGTACAGCCTAAATTTGAGTTTACTACACCAGAGAATGAAGCACAAAGTTAGCCACAAATAGCACGGAAATAATATACAATGCGACAGGCACTTCCTTGCCGCGCCCTGCTGCAAGCTTGGCTACGGGATATGCAATAAAGCCAAATGCCATTCCGTCTACAATGCTATAAGTAAAGGGCATCATCACCATGACCAGAAATGCAGGAAACGCCTCGGTAAAATCACTAAAATCCATCTCACGGACATTTTGTACCATCAGACCGCCAATGATGATGAGCACGGGCGCAATGGCACTATCCGGAATGTAAGCAAGTAACGGAATGAAAAAGAAGGTTGCCCCGAATAAAATGGCAGTGACCAGCGGCGTAGCCCCTGAGCGGCCTCCTGCTGCAATACCCGCCGTGGATTCCGCCGCCGCTACCGCCGGACTGCTCCCTAAAATTCCGGCAAAAATATTGGTTACCGCTAACACTCGCAGGCTGTTCTTGAACGTGTCCGGTCTTCCGATCATGTTGGTCTGGGCTGCAATCATCCCAATGTTTTCGAACAGAACAATAAGCAGCAACAAAAAAACAGCAATCCAGAAGGCTACCGAAACGATGCCTGAAAAGGATAGCTCACCAAACAATTGCCCATACTGCCGCACTGTTTCAGAGGTTCGCACCTCGCTTGTCGGTTCTACAGCTCCCAGCACGTAAGCAAGCCCCGTTCCTGCCAAAATACTAATCAGCAGTCCTCCCTGCACGTTGCGCACAAACAGCACAATAGCGAGCAGCAAGGTTACACAAGCCGTGATTACCTTTGGATCATTAAAATGGCCGATAGCGACAAAAGTCGTTTGGTGAGCAATCACGATGCCACTTTTTTGCAATCCGATAAAGGTCAAAAACAAACCAATTCCTACCGTAATTCCGTGCTGCAAATTATGGGGAATCGCCTGACTAATCAGCTTGTACAAGGACGTAAATGCAACAATGGCGAATAAAATGCCTGTAATGGTGACCACCATCAATGCTTCCTGCCAGCTCAGCTTCATAGAGTGTACGAGCGTATAAGTGAAAAAGGCATTAATCCCCATACCTGGTACCACAACCATTGGGGACTTTCCGCCAAAGGCCATAAGCAAGCAGCCAATAATCGACGTGAGCAGCGTACCCAGCATAGCTCCTTGTAACGGAATCCCGGCATCTGCCAAAATGGTCGCATTGACCATGACAATATATACAACGGAAAAATAGGAAATGGCACCAGCGGCCACTTCCTTTTTCCAATGATGCTCGGGTTTGTAACCAAGACTTCTGGACCATAGTCCACCCTTCATACCAAAACCCTCCAGCAAGTTGTTCGATCTGTAGTTACTATTTTCAGACTTACACGCCAGCGTTGTTTAACAAATCCTTGACTGCCACACTGACCATGATCAATCCTGCCACGGGAGGTACAAAAGCATTACTCGCAGGCGGCTGCTTCGCCTTCCGGATTTCGGGTGCGTTCGCAGGTACGATTTTTTTCGTAATCTCTTCACGCGGCTTCATCGGCTCCTCATCCGAAAATACGACCTTGACGCCTTTTGTAATGCCTTCCTTACGCAGCTTGGTGCGGATTACACGGGCAATCGGGTCCATTTTCGTTTGGGAGATATCCGCCACCTGAAAACGGCTAGGGTCCATTTTATTGGCCGCGCCCATACTGGAGATCATCGGAATCCCCCGTTTCAGACATTCCTTGATCAAATGGATTTTGTAAATAATCGTATCCGAGGCATCCAGCACATAATCCAGATCGTACTTGAACAGCTCCTCATACGTTTCTTCCGTATAAAACATGTTCAGTGCAATCGCTTCACATTCAGGATTAATCAGCTTCACGCGCTCTACCATCAGATCAGCCTTTTTTTGGCCTACCGTTGTCGTCAGCGCATGAATTTGGCGGTTAATATTAGTAATATCCACGACGTCCTTATCAATCAAAATGATGCGTCCAACACCCGTACGCGCCAGCGCTTCCACTGCAATGGAGCCGACACCACCGATACCTAACACGGCTACCGTGCTATTCTTCATAACCTCCAGCCCCTCAGTTCCGATGGCCAGCTCTGTTCGTGAAAATTGATGCAGCATATGGTATATATCCTCCCTCACTGATTTAGACACTATGCTTGAATTTCATGCATACAAACCACGAACCCATTATCCATAAGAGGGTAACGGGTTCATGACATTTTTTTCGCTATTCACAGGCCCAAGTAAGGCACTTATAGAATCAAATGTATGCCTTAAGCTTTAGGAGCAACTGGCTTTGGAGCAAGACGGATATGAAGCTGCTCCAATTGACCTTGATCCACTTCGGACGGTGCGTCCATCAGCAAATCCGTTGCATTGGCTGTTTTCGGGAATGCAATGGTTTCACGCAGGTTTGTACGACCCGCAAGCAACATCACCAGACGGTCAAAGCCGAAGGCAATACCACCATGTGGAGGCGTACCATATTCGAACGCATCCAACAGGTAGCCAAATTTTTCTTTAGCTACTTCTGGCGACAGGCCGAGAGCATTGAACATTTTCTCCTGAACATCGCGTTTGTAAATCCGCATCGAGCCGCCGCCCACTTCGTAGCCATTCAGCACGATATCGTAGGCTTGGGCACGAACTTGACCTGGGTCTGTGTCCAAGAGGGCAAGGTCTTCGTCCTTCGGACGTGTGAACGGATGGTGCTCTGCTACATAACGTTTTTGTTCTTCATCGTAGCCGAGCAACGGGAAGTCTACAACCCATGCAAATTTGTATACGTTGTCGTCGATCAGACCTAGTTGACGGCCAATTTTCAGACGAAGCGCGCCCAATACATCAGCGACTACTTTTTTGTTATCCGCAGAGAAGAGCAGCAAGTCGCCTTCTTCGGCTCCCGTACGCTCTCTCAGAGCTTCGATTTCTTCCGGTGTAAAGAATTTAACGATAGGCCCCTTGAATTCGCCTTCTTTTACTTGAATCCAAGCCAGACCCTTGGCACCGTAACGTGCAGCATAAGGACCCAGATCGTCAATTTCCTTGCGGCTCCATGTGCCACAGCCCTTAGCATTGAGAACTTTAACCTCGCCGCCTTTTTCAATTACAGAAGCAAATACCTTCACGCCGCTGCTTGACACGATATCATTGACATGAATCAGTTCAAGACCAAAACGCAGATCTGGCTTGTCAGAGCCGTACTTGTCCATTGCATCGGCATGTGTAATCCGTTGGAACGGCGTTTCCAGTTCAACACCAACCGTCTCTCTAAACAGCTTCACCATCAGTTGCTCCATCATGGGCAGCAAGTCATCCTGTTGCATAAAGGAGGTCTCAATGTCGACCTGTGTAAATTCAGGCTGGCGGTCGGCACGCAGGTCTTCATCGCGGAAGCAACGTGCAATTTGGTAGTAGCGCTCTACGCCACCCACCATCAACAATTGCTTGTAAAGTTGTGGCGATTGCGGCAAGGCGAAAAACTCACCCTCATGTACACGGCTTGGCACCAAATAGTCACGTGCACCCTCCGGCGAGCTTTTCGTCAAAATCGGTGTTTCCACCTCGATGAAATCTTCACCGTCCAGGAAGTCACGGAATACTTTTGCTGCTTTGGAACGCAGTTTCAACGTTTGGTGCATTTCCGGACGACGCAGGTCCAGATAACGGTATTTCAAACGCAACGACTCGTCTACTTCCACGCCATCCTCAATAAAGAATGGAGGTGTTTTGGCTGCATTCAATACTTCAATTTCTGTAATACGCACTTCAATTTCACCAGTAGGCAGGTTCGCGTTAATGGTTTCTGCATCACGCTTGACCACTGTACCCGTAACCTCCAGCACGTATTCACTACGAACTCGGTCCGCGATTTGCAGCGCGTCACCGGAATATGCCGGGTTAAACACGATTTGTACAATCCCGCTGCGGTCACGCAGGTCGATAAAAAGTACGCCTCCCAGGTCACGACGGGTTTGTACCCAACCGTTCAATGTAACTGTTTCTCCGATGTGCGCATGGGTTAATGCGCCGCATTGATGACTCCTTTTCATAATACACACTCCTGTTTATTGTTTTAGGGGTTGATGCTTTCTGACCAGCCGAAGGAAGTTCCACCCGACTGAATGTTACTCTGGATTAACCTAGCTCTTCCACCAGTTGATCCAGCTTGACGGTACGCTGCTCGCCAGTCTCCATGTTTTTCAGTGCGATTTCACCGCGTACCAGCTCATCCTCGCCCAAAATCGCAGTATACCGTGCTTTAAAACGATCTGCTGATTTCATCTGTGCCTTCATTTTGCGACCCAGATAATCTCGCTCTGCGGAAAATCCGGCTTGGCGCAGCTTGAACAGTTGTCTGGTTACTTCCGTTTCTGCCGCTTCACCCAACGCCACCATATAGACATCCAGCGGCTGGGCTTCATTCAGTTCGACACCCTGATGCTCCAAGATTAGCTGAATCCGCTCCAGTCCGATGCCGAAGCCTATACCCGGCTGATCCGGTCCGCCTAGATCGCCAACCAATCCGTTGTAGCGTCCGCCTCCACCGATGGTGTCAATGGCTCCAATTCCTTCGGCTTTGAATTCGAACGCGGTCAGCGTATAGTAATCCAGCCCCCGTACCAAGCGCGGGTTGACTGTATATTCCACACCCATGGCATCCAAACTTTGCTTTACCTTCTCAAAATGCGTGCTGGATTCCTCGTCCAAGCTATCCAAAATGGAAGGCGCACCGCCAAATTTGTCCTGGTCATCCTTGCTATCCAGCACTCGCAACGGGTTACGCTCAATGCGCGACTGGCTCTCCTTGGTCAACGTATCCTTGATCGGCAACAGGAAATCCACCAGATGCTGACGGTAAGCTGCACGACTGGCAGCATTGCCGACTGAGTTAATCTCTACCTTTACCCCTTTCAAGCCCAGCTCACGGCAGAACTGATACCCGAAAGCGATAACCTCTGCGTCCAGTGCAGGATCTACTGCACCTAAGGCTTCAATACCGAACTGGTGGAACTGGCGCTGACGTCCAGCCTGTGGACGCTCATAGCGGAACATTGGACCGATATAATACAGCTTCGTTACATCCGGCTCCCCGTACAGCTTGTTCTCCACGTAGGAGCGGACCACGCCTGCTGTCCCTTCCGGACGCAGTGTCATACTGCGTTTTCCCTTATCCTCAAAGGTGTACATTTCCTTTTCCACCACATCCGTTGTTTCACCCACACCCCGAACGAACAAATTCGTTTGCTCGAACATTGGTGTACGGATTTCACGATAATTAAAGCGGCGGCTAATTTCGCGGGCTTTTTCCTCGACCACTTGCCATCTTTCTACATTGCCCGGCAGCAAATCCTGCGTTCCCGTCGGTTTTTGAAAGGCCATTAACATATCCCCCCGTCTGTGTATTTCTTGTTTCAATATAAAACAAAAAATCTCTCGTCCCTGTTAAATTAACAGGGACGAGAGATTGTCGTTTACGAATCACCCGTGGTACCACCCACATTCCGGAGTTTAGCCGGACAACCAGCGTAAAAAACGCTCAGTGCCCGTCAGCATTGCGCTGACTCCGCTCATACGTATAACGCCCGTAACGCGCAGTACGGCTATTATGCAGGATATCGGCTATTTGGTACAATTACCATGTACTCTAAGCGTATATTCCTCAATTGTTCGCCGTCTGTTCTCGGGGAAGTCATTCGTCCGCTCATCAAGGGAATTTTTACAGCCTGGAAATTCCTCTCTGCGCTTGTGGGTTCGGAGTACTTGGTCCCGTCATCAAATCATTTTTCATTATTTTATGATTTTAATGAACCGCTTCGACAAAGTCAAGACATTCCCTTCACAATAAGACAAATAAGTCCTATAAAAAGAAAATAACCTGCGGAAACGGTCCGCAGGTTCAAAAGATATATCAAAAGGGGGTCATGCTGTTATTATAAACAACGAATATTAAGGAATGATGTTTCGAATATTACATTTGTATTACAGCCATTTCTATAACATCTGAATTCCTCAATTTATCGACAAACCGGTGACAGTTTTTTCAGCTTAAATCCAAATGTGCTACATAACCGCGATTGGAACGAAGCTTATAAACAACCTCATCGTAGTCAGCATCGTTCACCTTCGCAGATAACACATACCGTAATTCATCCTGATCACCGTTAATATAGACGTCTGTCGCATGAAGTAGGCTTGTGTCGTGATCCGTCGTTCCGCTGCGGTCTTCGTTCAAATCCCTGCGTGCAGTGCCACGGTCAGCCTCGCTATTCTCCTCCTCTGGAATAATGTTCTCACTATAAGCCCCCGCGACAGGTATCGCCGCGCCAGCAGTGCCAGTGTTGTTATAGGGTAACATTGGGATTAATACCCGCGTGTCCCTGCCGAGCGCATCATCCAGCGTACCTACCTCCAAATGCTCCGTGCTATAGGCTTGCAGCGAAGATCTGGCGCCCTCAGCTTCATCCTCCGTGCGAAAATACGCCTGAATTTGCTTTGCCATATCAAATCCTCCTCAGGATGGGATTGTACAAGCATGAATTCCAGTGGAATTTACAGTACCTTCAACAGCTCACGCACATAAGCGGGCTTATCTTTAGATGTACGAGACGTAATAAAGTTTCTGTCCACAACCGCCTCGCGATCCTCGCTTTGTTATTACCCGCTTAATCTATTTTTATAACAATTTGAAGCAGTTAAAAAGAAAAAGGAGCCTCTCGGCCCCTTTCCTACCTGCGCGGCAAAGCATCACGCCTCGGCTTGTCCGTAGCTGCTGCAACATGCTGCAATAACGTATCACTCTCACGAGTGAGGCTGGTTGCCTCCTGAATGCTACCGGGAAAAAGAAGTGCAGCAGTTCGATAACCGTCCATTTTCGGGGTTTGACGCATGGCTTCGTCTCTCCTGTCACCCTTAAGGCTATCCATCTGGCTAAACACCAGCGGAGATGACATTATCGTCCCCTTGAACGGTCATTTTATACTGCTCTACGTTACGAACGTTCGCTATCCAGAATCAGCGTTACCGGACCCCAGTTGGTCAATGACACATCCATCATGGCCCCGAAAATTCCTGTCTCGACCTCCAAGCCCTTCGCACGAAGCTGACTGTTGAAAAAATCGTACAGCTTCTCTGCTTCCTCCGGCTTGGCAGCGCCCATGAAATTCGGTCTTCTACCCTTGCGGCAGTCACCATAGAGCGTAAACTGAGAGACGGACAAAATAGCTCCGCCAACATCCAGCACACTGTTGTTCATTTTGCCTTCAGTATCCTCAAATATACGTAATCCCGCTGTTTTGTCCGCCAAATAAACGGCATCGGCCGCCGTATCTCCCTGACCAATACCAACCAGCAGCATCAATCCGGTTCCGATCTTGCCAACCACCTTTTGATTAACCGCTACCTGAGCGTCTTTACAGCGTTGAATAATAATCTTCATCGCCTGTCCGCTGTCTCCTTTATCCCTGCCCTTTAAGAGCCTCCTACAGGCAAGCCACGTCTCTTTTAGCAACATAACGTGTCTCTTATACCAAATTGCGTTACAAAGGCTGTAAACCTATTTACACACCCACAAGGGCTATTGCATAATCCGGTGAACAGTGTACACATCTTTCACCCGTTTGATTCGCTCAACAACAGAGTGCAAATGATCCGTATTGCGGATGAGAATCGTAATGTGAATCATCGCCATTTTATTTTTGTCCGTACGGCCTGTAACAGCTGAGAAGCTGGTTTTATTTTCTGAAATAGCCTGAAGCACCTCGTTCAACAAGCCGTTACGATCATGTCCTGTAATCTCAATATCGACGCTGTAATTCACTTCTGCAGCTTCTTCCCACTCAACCTCGATCACACGCGCCTGATCTTCGCCCGTACCCGAAGGGATATTAGGACAATCCGTGCGGTGAACAGATACCCCGCGTCCACGTGTTACATAACCGATAATGTCGTCTCCCGGCACAGGGTTACAGCATCGTGCAAAACGAACGAGCAAATTGTCTACGCCTCTGACGCTGACACCATTGGTCGGTGTTTTTTTCCGTTCGCCCTGCGGCTTATATTCCTTGACCTCGGTCGTCAGCTCAATCAGACGTGCCTCTTCTTGCTCTCGTCGCAGCTTCTCTGTCAAACGTGTACAGACCTGCGCTGCTGTAATTCCACCGAAGCCGATGGCAGACAGCATATCCTCGATATCGTTAAAAGAAAACTTCTGTGCAACCTCCAGAAGCTTGTCGTCGCTCATCCACACCGAAGGCTCTATATCGCGTTTTCTCAGCTCGCGTTCCAGGTTCTCACGGCCTTTTTCGACATTCTCCTCACGCTTTTCCTTCTTGAACCACTGCTTGATTTTACTGCGCGCGTGAGAGGACTGAGCAATTTTGAGCCAGTCCTGACTAGGTCCATAAGAATGCTTGGACGTCATAATTTCGACGATATCGCCGGTTTTAAGCCGATAGTCCAGCGGCACAATTCTTCCATTTACCTTGGAGCCAATTGTGCGGTTCCCGACTTCGGTATGGATCCGGAAAGCAAAATCCAGCGGAACCGATCCGGCTGGCAGCTCAATAACCTCTCCTTTTGGCGTAAATACAAAAACAAGGTCGGAGAAAAAGTCCATTTTGAGCGATTCCACAAATTCCGACGCGTCCTTCGCCTCATTTTGCAGCTCCAGAATTTCGCGAAAAAAGGTAATTTTATCCTCAAAATTGGTGTTATTCGATCCATTTCCTTCTTTGTAGGCCCAGTGAGCTGCGATCCCGAACTCAGCAGTACGGTGCATATCCACCGTGCGAATCTGTACCTCGGTTGGTTCGCCATTCGGACCGACTACTGTCGTATGAAGGGACTGATACATGTTGGCCTTAGGCATAGCGATATAATCTTTAAACCGCCCCGGCATCGGCTTCCACAATGTATGGATAATGCCCAGTGTGGCATAGCAGTCCTTAATATTATCCACAATGATCCGAATCGCCAGCAAATCATATATTTCATTGAATTGCTTGTTTTTCGTGGTCATTTTTTTAAACACACTGTAAATATGCTTGGGACGCCCGGATAAATCGGCCTGAATGCCCATCTCTTCCAGCTTCTCAGCAATGCGTTCTATAACGTTATCAATAAACTGCTCCCGCTCTGCCCGCTTCTTATGCATCAAATTGGCGATACGATAATATTGCTGAGGATTCAGATAGCGCAGAGCAATATCTTCCATTTCCCATTTAATTGCTGAAATACCCAGTCGGTTCGCAACCGGACAGAAAATTTCCAACGTTTCATAAGCGATCCGGCGCTGGCTTTCCTCGGACTGGTATTTCAAGGTGCGCATGTTATGCAGACGATCCGCCAACTTGATGACAATGACGCGAATGTCCTGTGCCATGGCAATAAACATTTTTCGATAATTTTCGTTCTGTTGTTCTTCCTTGGAACGGAACTGGATACGCTCCAGCTTCGTCAGACCATCGACAAGCATCGCACATGTATCGCCAAAATGCTCGCGAATCTGCGCCAAAGACACCGTCGTATCCTCCACAACGTCATGTAAAAGAGCGGCAATAATGGAGATGGTATCCATCTGCATATTAACGACGATATCAGCAACCGCAAGCGGATGCAGAATATAAGGTTCACCGGACTTGCGAGTCTGGCCTGAATGGGCCTGCTCGGCAAAATCGTAGGCTTCCCTGATGCGGATAAGATCTGCTTCTCTGGTATAGGCCCCGGCCTTTTTAAGTAATTGCTCTATCCCCATTCTGCTCTATTCCGTGTCCTTTCTATGCAAAATGGAACCCGCCGATCAATGTCGCACAAAGGTTCCCTTTTAAAAGTGATTTCCTACAATTATGACGGTTACCACGTCACACGTCAACTGTTACAGGTTTGGCATTGTCATGTCATTCCGACACATATAGGTCAATGAAATCAGGATTGTTGGCGAAATGAAACGAATTATATTGAAAAAAATACGAAAAGTAATTAATGTATATAAGAATAATTGAAAGAACTAAGGAGTGAACTGCGT
The DNA here is from genome assembly GCF_050467745.1 of Paenibacillus sp. NRS-1781. Lineage (NCBI taxonomy): Bacteria > Bacillati > Bacillota > Bacilli > Caryophanales > Paenibacillaceae > Paenibacillus > Paenibacillus sp. NRS-1781. The sequence continues at coordinate 22,779 of NZ_JBITPI010000006.1, read as the reverse complement.
TGCAACGCGAAATTCAAGTTAATGAAAAGCTTCCGGCAGGACCCGGGTTCCTGCTCAGCGTACAGCATTTGTTTGCCATGTTTGGCAGTACCGTGCTGGTACCGAATATCTTCGGTGTCGATCCCGGCATGATTTTGCTAATGAATGGAATTGGCACATTACTGTACATCTGGATCTGCCGTGGCAAAATTCCCGCCTATCTCGGCTCCAGCTTCGCTTTTATCGCTCCAGTTAGTCTCGTGCTTAAAAACAACCCTGGTGGCAATGGTTATGCCATGGCCCTCGGCGCTTTCATTGTTACAGGTATTATTTTCTGCCTTGTTGCGCTGGTAATCAAATATGCCGGAACCCGGTGGCTGGACGTTGTATTCCCACCAGCTGTCATGGGCTCCATTGTAGCTCTGATTGGTCTGGAGCTGGTTCCGGTTGCAGCAGGCATGGCAGGCATTATCAATGCCGATCCAACCAAAGCCTGGACCCCGGATCCCAAAACCATTACCCTTTCCCTTATTACACTCGGTGTCACTGTTCTGGGAGCCGTGCTGTTTCGCGGGTTTGCCAAAATCATTCATATTCTGATTGGTATCGTGGTGGGGTACATGCTCGCTTATTTTATGGGTATGGTAAACACGCAAGCAATTGCGGATGCACCTTTTTTCGGACATCCTGCAATTACCACTCCAGTATTTAACACCTCGGCTATGCTGACGATTCTTCCAGTCGCCCTGGTCGTTATCGTGGAGCATATCGGGCATTTGCTTGTGACTAGCAATATTGTCGGACGCGAGCTGTCGAAAGATCCCGGCCTTCATCGTTCGCTGCTGGGTAACGGTATCTCCACTATCTTTTCTGGTTTTGTTGGCTCGACGCCCAATACAACCTATGGTGAAAATATCGGTGTCATGGCATTAACGAAAGTGTACTCTGTATGGGTCATTGGTGGGGCCGCTGTTATTGCCATCCTATTGTCCTTCTCAGGCACCTTCTCGGCGATTGTTTCCAATATCCCGGCTCCGGTCATGGGTGGTGTATCCTTGCTGTTGTTCGGTGTCATCGCTGCTTCCGGTCTAAGAATCTTCGTGGAGCAAAAAGTTGATTTCGCCAAGCCGACTAACATGCTGCTTGCTACGGTCGTACTGGTCGTCGGAATCAGTGGTGCTACACTCACTTGGGGCGCTGTTACCCTCAAAGGTATGGCATTGGCTACAATCATCGGGATTATCCTTAGCTTGTTCTTCAAGCTGATTGACGTACTCGGCTGGTCCAATGATAAAACTCAGGAACCCTTGATAGAAAAAACACCGGATTGATGCCTGTCCCATCACATTAAAAATCGCCGACTCCATGTGCTGCGAATGAACACCACCTGCCAAAACGGCAAGGCGTGTTGAGCCACAGCCCATGGAGAACGGCGATTTTTTTATTGCAGCGCCTGTATTTTCAAATAACATCACACACGAAAATGGGATACCACCTGATTGAGCGTGTCAGAAACACCTGTAAGCGACTTCGCTGAGCTATCCAGACTTTCCAACGCTTTCAGTTGCCGTTCAGATCGTTCGGAGGCTTGCCCAGCATGTTCAGCAGAAGCTTTTGCAATATCGGCAAGGTAACTAATAGATGCCGCAACTTCCTCTGAGCCTGCTGACATTTACGGCAAGCTTGCCGATCTCTGAAGCCACAACAGCGAACCCTCGGCCATGCTCCCCCGCACGTGCGGCCTCAATGGAAGCATTCAGCGACAGCAGCTTGGTCTGCCCGCTAATTTCCTGAATGATCCCGATAATACTGCCGATCTGGGCCGACCGTTCATTCAACGAACCTACTACCTTACCTGCTTCATCCATAGATACCTTCGCTTTGTGCATTCCTCGGGTGACCTCAGTCAAACGTTCATTTCCTTGATGAGCCTTATGTTCAATGCCTGTGGTAGCTTCAGATACCTGCTGTATGGATTCGGCAATACGTTGAACGCCAACAGCCATTTCCTCCATCGCAGTCGCACTCTCTGCCGCAGCAGCCAACTGTAGTTCTGCGCCTTTTTTGACCTGAGCCAGCTCGTCAGCATTGTGCTTCGCATCCTTAGATGCGCCAGAAATATCCTGGGAAATAGTTAAGGATACCGTCGTAATCACGCTGGATTCTTCGCTCAAGCGACTTGCCATCCCTCTTGTAGCAGCAATCACCTCATTAATTCCCTCTGCCATTTGACCAAACTCATCTTTACGATGATGAGATACTTCAACTGTATAATCTCCAACGGCCATGCGATTCGTCATCTGCATTATTTTTTTAATCTCTCTGACCATCCCCAAATTGCTAACCAGCAAGGCCCCCATGATCAGCAGGATTCCGATAGCACTAACGATAAGGAGCAGTTTAAGCATTTCGTTCGCAGGACGATTCAGCTCCGAATCCGGCAGCAGCACCCCAATTTTCCAACCGGTTTACGGTATTGTATCATACAATATCTGATAATCCTCATTCCCGATGGACGCGGACAACTGCCCGGAAGCACCATTTTGGATAGCTTCTGCCTCCTCCATACCCAACACTTTCGCCAGTGGTTCACCTGCTTTTATGGATTGGAGTCCCGATGACAGGATCGCTCCATTCTTGTCCATCAAAACCGCGCTTCCTTGGGCACCGAATTTCATCCGTTCGATATAGGCTTGAATACTCGCCATACTTAAGTCACCCGTAATGACACCCATCAGCTTACCTGTTCGGTCATAAAATGCTTTTCCGGCAGTAATCATATTTACTTTCATTTTGGAATCGTAAAAGGGCTCCGTAAAGTTTATTTCTTTACCTCGCTCAACAGCCCCTGTATACCACAACTTTGTTAAATAGTTATATTGGGGATCATCATATTCAGTCGTTTGCTTCATTTGTTTACCATCTCTATACACATAATTGGATCGATATGTCGTATCAGGCTCATACGCATCCTTGGCGAAAAAAACACCCAGACCATAGGTCATATCATTCAATGCCAACTCTTGTTCATACAAATGACCATAATTTTCAATTTTCGTTCCTGTCCCCAGCTGTTCTGCACTCTTGGCCAGCATGGAGACAAGTAAAGCATGCCGATCCACATTAGCTGCAATATCTGCTTTAACTCCCGACAGAGAATGGGTAGCATTCTGGCTAATTTCCGCGTCCAACTTTTGCTTAGCGAAAAAGTAAGACAAAAAACTGATTAAAATCAGAGTCAGAAGCACAAGGGGAACCAAGGTAGAGAATGTTCGTGCTTGTAAGCTTTTAAATTGAAATGTACGCAATATGACCACCCCTGCCCCTTTTTATTGTTTATCGACAATTCGTTCATTTTTTTTATAACGATTTTCGTGAATGAATTCTAAACAAAAATAGCCCGATGGAGCAACTCTTTAAGAAAAGAGAGGTTCCATCGAGCTATTTAGGTTATTCATGCTCAAATATTTCCCGGGAAACCCCCAGGCTTTAAAGCGCTTAGTACGTAATCAACGTAAATACATCTACGTCAGGCAATTTCGCTCGTCCATTCAGATCAGACAGCTCAATAAGAAAAGCAGTCCCTACCACATTTCCACCAAGCTGACGTACCAAATTCACTGATGTAGCGATGGTTCCGCCTGTAGCAAGCAGATCATCCGCAATCAAAACATTTTGTCCCGGCTCAATTGCATCCTTATGCATAGCCAGCATGTCCTTGCCGTATTCCAAGCCGTATGCTTCCTCGATAGTATCACCAGGCAGCTTGCCACTTTTACGGATGGGAATAAAACCAACTCCAAGCGCATAAGCCAGAGGCGCACCTACAACGAATCCACGTGCTTCGGGACCTGCAATCAGATCAATTTTCAAATCCGATACCAGTTCCTTCATATCATTGATTGCCTTGCGGTACAGTTCTCCATTTTTCATCAGGGTCGTAATATCCTTAAAACTAATCCCTGGTTGTGGAAAATCGGGAATCACCCGAATATATTCTTTGTAGTCCAACTTAGTTCCTCCTACTGTAAACTTCTAATTAGTATGTCCAGCCTACATCATTGACTTTGAGGGTATGCCTCAAGACGCGCCCTTCATAAGCGACATAATCCAGCTTGTCATCTGGGTTGTATCCGCATCCAGTAAATAACGCTCCATTTCAGCCATATCATGCAATTCCTGATAACGTGGAGAAGCCGTTAAATCTCGCTTGGGTGGATTGGAAACAAAACAGAATCGCCCTTTTGTACGCGTTATAAACTCAAGCTCCTCGAAAATGTCCAGCACTTTAGATAGCATTCGTACTGAACAGGAGCATTGGCGGCTAAGAGCAGGCAGCATGGCTTTTTCGTCCACAGGCTGCGTCCCTACTTGGGAAAGCACAACGTAAATACGCTTAAACAGCTCCCTGTCCGGGCTGACGAGCCGACCGCCTCGTTCACTGACCGAATGAAGAAGAAACACATTCTCCACATCTTCAAACGTAGACCACAATGCCTGCAACTGCTCTGGCGTATCTGGTGGCTCCAGCACGAACAGTGACTTTACAGAGTGCTGCGTATCCCTTCGATCATGACTGGGAGTAACGCCGCCCTCCTTATCATATACCCATATGGATTCGACGTTCACTGGACGAGACGGACGGAGCCTGGACGATGGATGCATCACAACAGCAACGTCATTTTTTCGTGCTTCTATACGAGGATGAAAAATCTTAAGCCCCCGCTCCAGCTCGGCAAAAGGGTCCGATACTCCCCGATAATCAAAAATTTGCGGAGCCTGTACACGGATATCCTGCATCATCAGCTGGAGGGAGCGTTTGCCGTTCCACTCATTAATAGAAAGCTCGCCCATCAGATCAAGCTCAGTTTGCTGCTGCAAAAAATCGGCCAGATCACCACGTCGAAAGGCAACCGCATCCAGCGATAATCCGTTCTGCTCCAGCAACAGCTTGACATGATTTTTCTCACGCCCCATTTTACGGGCCTCACGCAATTGAAGACCCTGTAACACGAAACGTGGAGAAGGATTCCCCATACCAAAGGGCTGTAGTAACTCCAGTTCTTCAACCACCTGTAAAGATACCTCGTCCAAACGACAGACCATGTCTGCCTCGGCTACAGGAACGAGATTGTCTAGCGTCAAAATGGAAGCGGCATAGCGATTTAACCGTTCCTCAAATAATGCCAGATTGTCGCGAGACAGCGTCATACCCGCAGCCGAAGGATGACCGCCAAAGTGCTCCATCAGGTCATGACTGTCTGTCAGAGCACTATAAATATCCAAGGCCGGAATAGAACGGGCAGACCCTTTGCACATTCCTGTCTCTGTATCTATGCCCAGAATAATGGTTGGACGATAATAGCGATCCAGCAACTTGGATGCCACAATCCCCACGACACCCACGTTCCAGCCTTCACCTGCCAATACGATGACAGACGGCAGCGTGCTTCCATTCAGCTTGGCTGCCAGCTGCTGCTCGGCTTGCTCTACAATACGTTCAACCACTTGCTGACGCTCCCGATTGAGCAGATCCAGCGCATGCGCGAGCTGATCCGCTTCTCCCTCCTGCTCTGTCGTCAAAAGGGAGACCGCCCGTCCTGCATGATCCAGACGTCCACTGGCATTAATCCGGGGAGCCAAGGCAAATGCAATGTTGACAGAGGTCACTGTAGACATATCCACTCCCGCTACACCAAGCAACGCCCGAATACCCGGAAACGCAGAGCTTCTCATCGACTGAATCCCTCTGCGTACCATCGTTCGGTTCTCACCATGTAACGGCATCAGATCAGCTACCGTACCGATAGCAGCAATTTCAAACCATTCCTCGGGTACTTCACCCAGCAGCGCCTGTGCCAGCTTTAGAGCGACACCTACACCAGCAAGACCCTTGAATGGATAGGGACATCCGGGTAGCTTAGGATTGATCAGAGCATACGCTTCAGGAAGTACAGCAGGAGGCTCGTGATGGTCTGTAACAATAACATCCATACCCAAGGTTGCCGCATAAGCGATTTGCTCTACTGCACTAATTCCCGTATCCACTGTAATGACGAGCGTAATCCCCTGCTGGTTAGCCCAATCAAGGGCATGATTGTGCAGTCCATATCCCTCATTGGAGCGGTGCGGAATATAAATATCATACGAAGCTTTCAGGAAGCGCATAAGCTGAATCATCAATGACGTACTGGATACCCCGTCCGCATCATAATCACCATAAATTAATATGTGTTCGCCACGTTCTAACGCCCTACTGATCCTTGGCACTGCCTCTTGCATGCCCAGTAGCAGAAAAGGGTCGTGTATGTCGTCTACACTTCCGTACAAAAAGCGGTTTGCTTCCCCGGCCGTAGTGACACCCCGATTCACTAGCAGCCGAGACAACAATGGTGAAATCCCCAGCTCTTCCGTCAACGACTGAGCCGCTTCCAGGTTAACCTCTGGGGTCTTCCATCGGTACTGCGAATGAAGCAATCCTATTCACCTTTCTTTCATAGTCGCCCTGCTATTATTGCAGCAAGGACGACACATCATTATCCGGTAGCTCATGATTAGACTTGTAAGGATACCCGGCTTGATAAGAAACGAACTGCATCTGTACATGGGTCACCTGCGGAAAACGTGCCAGTAGCAGATTTTTTGCCCGATCAGCAATTTCCTGCGCTTCTTGCACGGTAATCCGGGGATTCACGCTAATGGTTACATCCACAGTTATAAAATGACCTGCTTCCTGTGCATGCAGATGCTCAACTGTTACGATACCATGCACCCGCTGTATCGTCTCCATAAAGCGTTGTGAGTCTTCCTCACGCAGAGGTTGTGCAGGAGCCGGATAGGCGGTATTCAGTACCATCAGATATCCTTTACGCAACACTAGACAAGCTACCAGCAACGCAGCGGTCGGGTCAAGATATAATAATGCTGGCCATTCCATCGCTTCGCCTGTCATTGCCCCAATCATGCCGATCAAAGCAATCAGCGACGCATACAGCGAATACCGTTCATGATTAGCGTACAAATCTGCTTCAGTCTTATGACCATGTTTAATGGAGTAGCGGTATTGAAACTGAAACAGTGACTCTCTCAGTACCAAAGCAGTGAAAGCAGCAATTAGTGCATACAGACCTGGAGCCTGCGGGTCTGGACTGCTTAAAGAACGAACAGCCGATATGCCCAACTGAAGACCACTCATTAGAACCAATATAGCCAGTACCACCGATATGACAGTCCGGACTTTTTCACCGTTTCGCAACCATGCCAGTATACCATGCTCTGCTGCACCTTTGGAAAACAAAAGCTCCTTCAAACGGGAAGCACTATCCGCAGCCGTGTGCAGCGCATCCCCCATCAACGCCTTGCTGTTTGCCGTATAACCAACGGTTCCCTTTAGAACAGCCAGTGCAAGATTACCCACAATCCCGCTCCACGCCGCAGTTTCCAATGATCGGCTGCGTTCGCTATTCACAACGTCTCCTCCTCAATCCTGAACTGACAATTCCCCGGTAATGCTCTATGTCAAATTCTCCAAACCTTAGAAAACCGCGCCCATGCAGACGCGGCTTTCTCTTTCATTCATACTGTTGTGAAATTAAGCGTAATTTAAGACTTTTCAATCTTGGCCACACTGCCGCCAGTTGCCGAAGGCTTCTGTTTTCCTTTCAAAGCTACCCACAACGGGCTGGCAATGAAGATGGAAGAATAAGCACCGAACAACAAACCAATAACCATCGCAAGCGAGAACATCCGAATTGACTCTCCGCCAAAAATGAACAAGCACACGGAGGCAATAAACACAGTAAACACCGTTGCAAGTGAACGAGTCATTGTCTGTGCAATACTGTGATCGACCACCTGTTCCAAGTCGTCCCTGGACTTCTTCTTGGCAAATCGTAAATTTTCCCGAATACGGTCAAAAATAACGACGGTGTCATTAATGGAGAAGCCGACAATCGTCAGAATTGCCGTAATAAAGGTCAAATTCACCTCAAGTCGGAAGATGGAGAAAATACTGATAACGAGAAACGCATCATGCAATAGCGAAACGATGGCTGCAATGGCGAACCGCCATTCAAACCGGATCGAGATATAGGCAGCGATGGCTACACAGGCCAGCAAAATTGCCCATATTGCATTTCGCTCCAGCTCTTGCGCCATTTCCGTATCCACCGTATTAACCTCAAAGGAAGCCTTTGGATCAAGCTCTTTATTAAAAGATGTTTTAAAATCATTCACTTGCTGATCCGTCAGTACCTGCGAAAAGCGAATACCAAAGCGTTCTTTACCCGGCGTATAATCCACCTCTTTGCCGATACCCTTCTTGTCCAGCAAAGTTTGAATCTGTTCTTGTGTAACTGCTTTAGTCAAATTGACATCCACGTTGGAACCGGAACGAAAGTCAACACCGTAATTCAAACCAAATATGGACAAACTCAAAATGCCTAGCAGCGTAAGAATAATTGAGAATGTGTAAAACCATTTGCTCATCTTGACATATTTATAGTCCCAATTAAAGCGCACTGATATCACTCTCCTTCACACCAAAATACTTGGGCTTCTTCACAACATCCGCTTTAACCAGCAGATTGAGCAAGAAACGGGAGAAGAAGATATTCGTCAAAATACTGGTGACAATATCAACGATGAGCACCAGAGCGAAACCTCTAACCGAGCCTGTTCCCAGACCGAACATAACAGCAGCCGCTATAATGGTTGTAATATTGGCGTCCATAACGGTACGGAATGAGGCTTTACCGCCTGCGATGACAGAAGAACGAATCGTCTTACCTGTCTTGATTTCTTCTTTAATCCGCTCATACGTAATGATATTGGCATCGACTGCCATCCCGATCCCCAGCACGAACGCTGCAATACCCGGAAGCGTGAGTACAAACCCGCCCAAGTAGAAGATGGCAAGCACCAGCCAGGTATGAACGATGAGACAGAAGCTGGCAACCAGTCCCGGTACACGGAACATCAAAATCATGAATACCAGAATAATGATCGAACCAATCAAACCGGCACGGATCGTCTGATCCAGTGACAATTGGCCCAGTGTAGCGCCTACACTCTGGGAATATTTTTCCGTCAGTTTGAGCGGAAGTGCTCCCAGGTTAATCGTATCGGCCAGCTTGTTCGCTTCATCACGAGTATAGTTACCTGTGATCGACGCACTGCCATCCGTCAGTTCTCCACGTACCGTAGGTGCAGAAAGTAATTCCTGATCCAGAAAAATAGCCAACTCTTTGTTAAGAAGTCGCTTTGTGATCTCTGCAAACTTGGCTTTGTCTTTCACTTTGATACTAATTTCAGGTTGGTTCAGCTGGTCAAAGCCAACAACAGCGCCATTCTCCACAAAATCATTACCACGAAGCTCAACTTTGCTGTATTGGCCCGGCTTTTTAGCATCCGCTGCCGTCGCACTGCGGAACGTTAGCTCGGCAGGCTTTTTCAGCATGGAGCGGACTTCTGCCTCATTGGAGACACCAGCAAGCCGCACACGAATACGGTTGGTGCCCTCTGTTGTTACTTCCGGCTCAGTCGTACCGAGCGCATTAATCCGTCTCTCCAGACTTTGAGCTGTTTGTATGAGAGACTGTCTGGTTACACTCTGCCCGGCTTCCAAAGGCTGGGCTTCATATAAAATTTCAAAGCCTCCCTTTAAATCGAGGCCTAGTTTTAAACTGTTCAGCAGGCCCGGGCTTGTCCCAACCATAACACCAGTGGTTATGAGCACGACCACGATGAAACTTAGAATTCTCTTCATTCCGTCCCATGTTCCCCTTTCATTCTCAATATTCCTATTATAGCTACCCCTCAAAAAGCAGTCAATTTGAACGCAAAAAAAGACCCCCTTCTATTCGAAAGTGGAGCCCCGTAATGCGGACATTGTCAAATAGTTCATAAAGCTCGTCGCTTTAAGGGAAAGTATATCGTTAACGAGCTTGTGCAGCGGAGGAATACCCTCCTTTTCATATTTATGGCTTACGCAATTCCACACGTCCTTGCTTGTGACATGCTCATAGCCTACGAGAATCAACTCGTCCGCCTTGCTTTGACACAGCATCTCAATTGCGTCATCCCAATCCTGCTCATCCAGCTCTTCCATACCCACGATGGCCGTTCCTCCTCCCAGCGACTCCGGTTCCGCAGATCAGCAATTAGCGGGGTTATTGACTGCTTTATAGAACATTTCTGCCCTGATCCTGGAAAACCCTTCTTTTTCGTCGAAAATAGCCGTAAACCAACAATATATGCATTCATTTCGATCGTCAATAGCAGAATTCACCACTCCCCCTCTGGTTATCCTGATCCCTCTGCTTTCATTCGGAAAAGCTTGTCATGAACATGGACAGGTCTGGCATATCTTTTAAAGTAACACATAGACGCGGAATTCATTTTGGGGAAGAGGGAGTTGCGATTGAAAAAGCAGACATTCATCCATGGAGCAATTATTTTATTAGCGGCTGGAATTATCAATCGGCTGCTGGGTTTTATTCCGCGAATCGCGCTCCCGCGTATTATCGGTCCCGAAGGAGTCGGCTTGTACCAACAGGGGTATCCCTTTTTTATCGTGTTGGTAACCCTTATTACCGGAGGGATACCACTTGCCGTAGCCAAGCTTGTAGCCGAATCTGAAACGGCTGGTCAGCCTGAAATATCACGGCGTATTTTGCACACAAGTCTGCGTTTCACCGTTACACTTAGCCTGCTGGCCATGGTGCTCTGTCTTCTCTTTGCCCCCTGGATTACAAGCCACCTGCTGACAGACAGCCGTGTTTATTATACATTTGTCAGCATGAGTCCGATGATTGTTATTGTTGCTGTTTCCTCTGCCTACAGAGGCTATTTTCAGGGAAAACAAAATATGATTCCGTCCGCAAGCTCCTCCATTGCGGAGACTGTCATGCGCATTTTTTGCGTCATCTGGTTTGCTTATCTGCTCCTTCCGTATGGCATGGCCTATGCTGCTGCGGGCGCGATGCTCGGTGCGCTGGCGGGTGAACTCATTGGCATGATTGTTCTTCTGTGGCAATACAAGTGGAACCAGCAAAAAGTTCATATACCCCAACCAGAAGTTTCTCCATCTTCAGGTGCTCATTCCGAACAACCGTCTGTGTTGTCACGGCTTCTGTCTATATCGGTTCCCGTAACAGCCGGAAGACTTGTAGGATCGTTGTCCTATTTGCTCGAATCTATTCTATGTATGCGTAGCCTGGCCGTAGCAGGTATTGCCACCGGAGTGGCAACCGCCCAATACGGAGCCATGCAGGGTATGATCATTCCAGTGTTATTACTGCCTGGTGTCCTCACCAGTTCACTGGCTGTTTCCCTTGTACCTTCTTTATCCGAAGCTGCTGCCAAGGGACAATTGACAGCCATTCATAAGCGATTGCATCAATCCCTTCGGCTTGCTTTAGTTGCAGGAGCCCCTTTTGCTGTCATTATGTACGTATTGGCAGAGCCTCTGTGCCTACTCCTCTACAACAATGGCGACATTGCGGGCATGCTTAAGCTCATGGCTCCTTTTGCTCTTTTTATGTACATTCAGGCCCCGCTTCAGGCAGCACTTCAGGCTCTGGATCGTCCCGGAAGCGCCTTATTCAATACCTTTGTCGGAGCCGTTTTCAAAATCGTGCTTATCGTCTGGCTTGCTTCCCAGCCTCAATACGGTATTTATGGAGCTGTCATTGCCATTTGTATCAACAGTTCCATAGTCACTCTTTTGCATGGCTTCAGTGTAAGCAGACTACTTCGGTTTAGAGTGCGGCTGCTTGATTTCTGGAAAACCGGAGTCGGCATGATTATCATGGCGGCTGCCGTCTTATATACTTACAGACATCTAGCGTTTTTCAGTCAAATGTGGCTGCAATTTCTTTTCGCCGCAGGCTTGGGCATTATTCTGTACCTTTTTCTGATGACTCTGACCAAAATGATTGACTGGGGCAACCTCAACCGTATCCCCGTCCTGAGAAGATGGTTTAAAGCATAGCAGGCTTAATTAGAGGATTCCCCAAAGGCAGGCGGCGTAATATATACATCGCCTTTATGGTTAACCGAGCACAAGAAAACATCCTTAAAATCCTTATGTCCTTGAGCTTGAATCTGATTTTTAAGCCAAAAACGGTTCATATCCATGCGCTCCAAATTTCGATCCAGCACCTTGCCATCCATAATCAACGGAATGGGAAGACCCTCATATCTAAACTTCCCGCCGATTTGAGGCGAAGGATGGACTTTATTCTCCTGTTGATCATTGTTTATCAAATTCGTTTGTTCTAAATTTGGTGTCTGCTTTTCAGATTCACTATTTCCAACTTCATCATCTTTACGTATGACCGTGAGCTTGCCTGTCGTTTCCAAAATAACATATTCTACATCGTCCAAGCCTTCGATATTTTGTTCCCGAAGTTGTAACAGCAGATCATCTAAATTGTAGCGTTGCTTCAGCATTTCTCCTCTGTTTATTTGTCCATTGGAGAACAATACACTGGGCTTACCATCAAACAGCAGCCGTAGACGCCGACTTTTAAGACTGAAATACGAAATGCCGATCTGCAAAATCAGAAGCACGCCCAAAGGAATCAGACCTTCATACAACGGACGTTTTACATCTTCCAAACTAAATACAGCGATTTCCGCAATCATAATGGATATCACGAGGTCAAAAACAGATAATTTTCCGATCTCCCGTTTACCCATTAAGCGCATAACCAGAAATACAATAAAATACATGAGCAACGTTCGAAATACATGTGCAAAAATATCGTGCCCCAACATGTCGCCTCCTCCTGTACTTGCGACAAGACATTCGCCGTTCATTGTACACGTATTCTGACCGTTTCTCATATCAACCATACAAAAATCAAAAGGTTAAATTATTCAAATAAAGACAAAGACTGCTTACGACTTGGTACTAAGCCGGGAGGCTTGGCCATAGAATTATAATAGTTCAAACCTTGGTACAGGAGGAATTATCAATGGAGCTCATTCGCCGCTGGTGTTCGTTTCGTCTGGCCCATCCCATTTTATCCGGCTTGTTTTATGCTTTTGCATGGATGCTTCTGGGCGCATTTATCCTTTCGCTACTCTTGTGGCTGACACAGATGCAGGAACAGGATTTATCGTTGTATACGTACATCGTTCATGCATTCGCCATGGTATCTGGCGGCTTCGTCGCCGGTAAAAGATCTACGAACAAAGGCTGGTATCAAGGCGGTATTACAGGCATCCTGTATGGGCTAATCGTGCTGCTGGTCGGTTTTCTGGCACTGGATGCAGGCATGAACGCCAAGGATCTTTTGCACCTGGGAATTGCCTTTATCATTGGAGCCGGGGGCGGTATGTTTGGGATTAACCTGAGCAAATAATCAAAATGTATGTGGCGAAACAACACAAAAAACCGAGCCCTACTCCAAGGCTCGGTTTTTGCATGTTATGCTAATATTCTATGATTTGGAAACAACTTCCTCGGAAGCAGAATCTTTTGCAATCGCATTGCTGATTGCGCTGCGATCAAAGGTTAGCTTCGTAACATCATTGACACGCAAAACGACCACATCATCCGTAATCTCCAAAATTGTACCGTGAAGACCTCCGATTGTAATCACTTTATCACCCTTTTTCAAGGCTTGAAGCATCGTTTGACGCTGCTTCTGTTTTTTCTGATTCGGACGAATCAGCAAGAAATAGAAGATTACAAACATCAGAGCCAGTGGCCAAATCATTTGAAAAAGCCCCCCAGCTCCACCAGGTGCAGCTGCAGCTGTAGCAAATTGAAACATATTAAATCCCCCTTTCGTATACTCTCCCCTAAAACTTAAAAACCTTTATCATTATCATGAAGACCATACTGCTCAAAAAATTCATCGCGGAAATCAAGCAGTCTGTCATCCATAATCGCTTGTCTGACATTGCGCATCAATTGAATTAAGAAATGCAAATTATGATACGTTGTCAGTCGGAGCCCGAAGGTTTCATCCGCTTTAATCAAGTGTCGTAAGTAAGCACGTGAATAATTACGACAGGTATAGCAATCACAAGCCGGATCAAGCGGACCGAAATCTCTTGCATATTGGGCATTGCGAACGACAAGACGGCCTTGGCTGGTCATCGTCGTCCCGTTGCGAGCAATTCGTGTTGGAAGTACGCAATCAAACATATCCACACCACGGATAGCGCCTTCAATTAAGGCATCCGGAGAACCTACGCCCATCAAGTAGCGTGGCTTGTTAGTGGGAAGCAGAGGAAGCGTATAATCCAGCACTTCATACATCAAATGCTTCGGTTCACCTACGCTCAGTCCACCAATAGCATACCCCGGGAAATCCATGGAAGTCAAATCCGCCGCGCTCTGCTTTCGCAGATCTTCATGCATCCCTCCCTGAACAATGGCAAACAACCCTTGATCAAGAGGACGCGCATGCGCCTCCAAACAGCGCTCAGCCCAACGGCTGGTGCGTTCCAACGACTTTTTCACATACTCATATTCAGCCGGAAAAGGAGGACATTCATCAAAGGCCATCATAATATCCGAGCCGAGCGAGTTTTGAATTTCCATGGCCACTTCTGGCGAAAGAAACTTCTTATCTCCATTCAAGTGGGAGCGAAAATGAACGCCCTCCTCCGTAATTTTACGCATTTCACTCAATGAAAACACTTGAAACCCGCCGCTGTCCGTTAAAATAGGACGATCCCAGTTCATAAACTTGTGCAGCCCGCCTGCTTCACGAATAATATCGTGACCAGGTCGAAGAAACAGATGATACGTATTACTCAAAATAATATGAGCATCCATTTCTTTCAGTTCCTCAGGACTCATCGTTTTAACTGTAGCTTGTGTCCCTACAGGCATAAAGGTTGGTGTCTCAATAACCCCGTGAGGTGTATGCACACGACCGAGACGAGCACCCGATTGTTTGCAGGTTTTAATATGTTCGTATCTTATTGCTGGTGCCATATTTTCTCTACCATCCTTAATTAATAAATGAACATTGCGTCCCCAAAGCTGAAAAACCGATATTCCTGGTCAATCGCCTCCTGGTAAGCATGCATAATATTCTCCCTGCCCGCCAGTGCGCTGACCAGCATAACCAATGTGGATTTAGGCAAATGAAAATTCGTAATCATCGCATCTACCACACGGAATTCATAACCTGGATAAATAAAAATCTGCGTCCAGCCGCTGCTGGCCTGTAATAGTTCGTCACCGAATGTATTGCCCACCGTCTCCAGCGTCCGACAACTGGTTGTCCCCACCGCTACGACTCTTCCGCCACGCGCTTTGGTTTCATTCAGCACATCTGCCGTTTCCTGTGACAATGAATAATATTCTTCATGCATCACATGCTCTTCAATCGTATCCACAGACATGGGTCTGAACGTTCCTAAACCGACGTGAAGGGTGACAAAAGCAATGGAAACACCCTTTTCTCTAATTCGGTCCAGCAATTCCTCTGTAAAATGTAAACCTGCGGTTGGAGCCGCGGCTGAGCCTTCGTGCCGGGCATAAACCGTCTGATAACGCTCACGGTCATCCAGTTGCTCCTTGATATACGGTGGAAGCGGCATTTTCCCAAGACGATCCAATATCTCCTGAAAAATACCTTCATATGAGAATGAGAGCACTCTTCCGCCCATATCGCCTTCTTCCTCAATGACCGCCTTCAACTCATCACCGAAAACGATGACCGCGCCCTTTTTCAACTTCTTGCCGGGTTTGACCAATGCTTCCCATCGGTCACCCTCCAGTGGCTTGAGCAGTAACACCTCGGCCTTAGCTCCCGTGTCTTCCTTGATACCAAACAAGCGTGCAGGAATCACTCGCGTATCATTTAGCACCAGCGTATCGCCCGGTTGGAGATACTGCACAATATCTGAAAATGTATGATGACCCACTTCACCGCTACCCTTATTCAACGTCAGCAGTCTGGAAGCACTACGTTCAAGCAAAGGCGTCTGTGCAATTAATGTTTCAGGTAATTCAAAATCATAATCGTTTACGTTCATATATTGGTCAGTCCTTAACTATATCCACATTTTTGTAATAGTGTTGCAAAATTTTCTTGTAATCATACCCCTGATCAGCCAAACCGTTGGCTCCCCATTGTGACAAGCCCAAACCGTGACCATTCCCTTTGCCTGTAAAAATAAAGCTTTGCGTTTTGTCGATGACTCGCGCATGACGATCTTCATTCATGACAATCACCCCATTACCATTGGAAGTGCTGCTCCCTGATGCCGACAGGATTGAAGTTCCCTGTGCACCATTTACATGAGTAGTAGCCCCATCAGCGCCTAATACAGTATAACTGCCAGTACTCGCAATATCAAACAGCGTGCTCGGCAATCCTCCCATCGCTGAACGAAACATATCAGGATACTTCACCTTTAAAGGCGATCCGTTCGCTTCAACCTCCAGCACTCGTCCACTCGGACCGCGTTTGGTGACATCGAGATGGTCAATAGAGGACGGTACTGTGCCCGTTACTTTCCCTTGCAAGGATTTTACAAGCTGAGCAGCCGTAAAGGGTCCCCGCACCCATGCGTAGTCTCCAGATTGAGGCACCTTTTCCAATACAATCATTTCTTCGCCCGGTTGTACCTTGGCTACTGCTGACACGTTTGATTGAATTTGAGGAATGGGACGTACATTGGTATTTTCAGCAGTCACGGTGACCTTGTCTAGCCCCGCCTCTGTGACTCCCTCCAACTCCTTAACGTTATCTGCTCGGATATAGCCTGTCTTTCCACTCGAGAGAAGCACATGATACCACTCTTGTGCTCCTTTTTGCGCCGAAGTATCTCCAGAGCTATCTACGCTGGCAAACGCTTCGCCGCCACTATTCCACACCTCGGAAGCATCCGCTGTAACGCCACCCGCATTGGATGAAAATACAGCTTCGACCACCTTGCCACCACTTTTAATCACTTCACCAGCAGTTGCATCTACAGCCTCGCTAACATTCGCATGCTCTGAGCCTTTGCCGTTATAAGCCTGGCTTAACGTTCCATCCACCACGTTCCCGATCTGAAAACGATTGCCTTGGGCAAGCGCATAGCTGCGAGCCGCTACCGCTTGTGCCTTGAGTGCTTCACCCGGCCATGAGGAATAGACCTCAGCTCCTACCACGGAATACAAATACTGCTCCAACGGCACTTCGTTTACTAGCGCTAGCTGTCCTGACGTCATGCCAATCTCCATGTCTCCACGATATGTACGCTGTGATCTCTCAACCACTTGAATTCCATCGTTGTCTCCGTTGACAATAACCTTGCTATTATCAGAACCACTCAGCACGTAATGAGTCATCACCTGAGAGCCTGTCGTTACTCCTGCTTCCTGTCTCACAATCAGTCCAGTTTGAGTAGCGTTGACTTTAGAGAGGGTGAGTCGCGGTTGCTTGCTTTCCAGTTCTGTTTTCAAAGCGGACAACTTGCTGTCATTACTCTCTTCACCGATCCACACAGCATATTGACCTCTCGATTGAACTACGGTAAAAGCATCAAAACCTGCGGCAGCAATCGTCGTTCGGACGAGATTGGCCTCTTGCTCACTACCATAGTTCCCTGTAGACCAATGCTTGTTCCCCGTAACTTCCACCTGTGCTCCGGTTGCAGTAGAAATGCGCTGTACAGCGGCCTGTGCCGCCTGTTCACTCGCATATATTCCCGCATACACCTGATAGACAGAGCTACCGTTTTTCGAGCCAATAAAAACCGTCGGTTTATCATTGGTCTTCTGCAACACTTGAGCCGCTTTTATGGCAGCCGCTTCATTTCCTTCCAGTACCTTCACCCGATAGCTGTCTACACTAAAGCGTGCTGTGCTGTCCGGAAGTCCCGTCCAGGCCTGAAAGCTGCCCCCACTGTTTTGTCCGACACTCAAAGCCCCTGATGATTTCAAGGTAACAGCGGGTGTAGTCGCTTTATATTTGCTGCCCAGATCCGCAAAGATCACTACACGAATATCCTCTTGGGTGGCAGCGGCGTGAACAGTCGAAGACCAAGGCAAGCAAACTACAGCTAATACGATAGCCGCTGTTGCCCGTTTGGCCCGACACGCCCATGTGCCGAAAATTGTGTTTTGATTTAACGCCTTTTCACTCATTTCTGGCTCCCCCATTTCTGGCTGTCATAGCACGCATACTGCATGATTTGGCGGGGACTTAACTCATACCTGTCCCTTTTAATACATCGGCGAAATACGCCTAAACTTGAACCCGCTCAAATCTTAATTAAACGCACTCTCTTTTCCATACCATTCGTCTCACAATATCATACGAGTACATAGCCGTGTAATCACGTTAAGAACTAATTTCAGCTACATTTTTCTGTGTATGAGGCGATACTGCCTGTTCCATGTGATAAAAGTACACATTCCCTGCTCACCGTGAATCCGTTGGCATGGGAATTCCGAGGTGAGCATAGGCCGCCGGAGTCACCATCCGTCCCCGCGGCGTTCTTTGCAGAAGGCCGATTTGCAATAAATATGGCTCATACACATCCTCGATCGTCTGACTTTCTTCACCAATGGTCGCTGCAATTGTATCCAATCCCACAGGTCCGCCACGGAATGAATGAATCATCGCCTTAAGCATTTTATGGTCAATTTCATCCAGTCCGCGCGGATCAATTTGCAATCTCTTCAACGCCTCTGCGGCCAGCTCCGAATGAATAATACCGTCTCCTGCAACTTGGGCAAAATCACGTACCCTTTTTAACAGCCGATTCGCAATCCGTGGTGTCCCCCGTGAACGCAATGCAATTTCCTCGGCCGCATCCCCGACAATCTCAATCTCCATAATATCTGCGTTCCTTGATACGATGTAGGCCAGCTCGTCTGTCGTATAGAACTCCAACCGACTAATGACACCAAATCGGTCACGCAACGGCGCAGAAAGCAGCCCAGCGCGCGTAGTAGCCCCTATAAGCGTAAAGGGCGGCAAATCCAGACGAACCGAACGCGCACTCGGGCCTTTACCAATCATAATGTCCAGAGCAAAATCCTCCATTGCCGGATACATGACTTCTTCCACCGTACGGTGCAGGCGATGTATCTCGTCAATGAACAAAACATCGCCCTCTTGAAGATTAGTCAGCAACGCCGCCAGGTCCCCAGGTCTTTCAATTGCCGGGCCTGAGGTCGTGCGTAAATTAACACCAAGCTCGTTGGCGATAATATTGGCGAGCGTCGTTTTGCCCAGTCCAGGCGGGCCGTACAGCAGCACATGATCCAGCGCCTCTTTACGCATTTTGGCCGCTTCAATATATATTTTCAAATTTTCTTTCACCTGATTTTGCCCGATATATTCATTCAGATAACGGGGGCGAAGGCTTAGCTCCGCCGTCTGGTCTTCCATCATCAAATTGGCGGAAATAATCCGGTCATCCATATTCCATCGCTCCTCCTTTTCATCAGACTTCTTTAACGGACATCATCGTCCTATCCGGCAAACAACAGTTGCAAAGCCCGTTTCATCAAAATATCGGCAGATTCATCAGGTTTCGCGTCTTTCTTCATTCTGCTCCATACCATATCCAGCTCCGCATCTGTGTAGCCCAACGCCTTGAGCGCTTCTCGTGCCTCGCTCCAATAGGAACCCTCTTCCACGACAGGCTCCGCAAACAATCCGGTCGCAATGCTGACTGAGCCGATGCCGTCCAGCTTGTCCTTCAAATCCAGAATCATGCGCTGTGCTGTCTTTTTACCGATACCCGGCAGCTTGGTGAGAAACGCGATGTTCTCCTGATAGATTGCCGTTACCACATGAGTAGGTGTACCGCCTCCCAAAATACCAAGCGCCACACGCGGCCCAATTCCAGATACATCAATGAGCTTACGGAACAACTGCTGCTCCTCACGGGTCGCAAAACCGAACAATAAAATAGCATCTTCCCTTACATGATGGTGAATATAAATGACAACAGGCTTATCTGTTTTAACAAAGGCATAAGGATTCGGACAAAACACCCGGTACCCGACACCCTGCACATCCAAAACGACATATTCATTTTCCAAGTGAGCCACAGAACCACGCAAGAAATCTATCATTTTCGCAATACCTCATTTAACTTTGAATTTAGTCCATATGAATGCGCATGACAAATAGCCACTGCCAAAGCATCCGCCACATCATCCGGTTTGGGCACAACTTGAAGCTTCAGAAACATTCTAACCATTTCCTGTACCTGCTTCTTCTCAGCCTTTCCATACCCTACAATAGCCTGTTTCACCTGCATAGGCGTATATTCCCCTATAGGCAGACCACGTTGTTTCGCAGCCAGCACCAGCACACCGCGCGCCTGACTCACAGACATTGCGGTTGTTACGTTACGATTAAAAAAAAGCTTCTCCAGCGCTACCGCATCAGGCTTATATTTATCAATCAATTGCAGCATGCCCTCATACACATAAAGCAACCGCTCTTCTTCCGGTGTATGGGCCTCCGTCTGGATGCAACCGTATTGAACAGGAACCACCTTACTGCCAATCTTGTCTACAAATCCAAAGCCCACAATTGCAATACCCGGATCAATTCCTAGAAAACGCAAAAAAATCTCTCCCCTATCGCCAAAATACGGCGTTAACTAGCCATCAACGATCAATATCAAAACCATAATCATTGCCAAATACTAAACAAAGCGAACATATGTGTCGTTCATTTCATTATAACAAAACTTTGCATCTAATAGAGTAAAAAGTTTAACTCTAAGTTCATCACAAAAAAAGAGACGTTGTACGCCTCACCCCCCGGGCAAAGCCACACGCCTCCCACTTGCATGTAATCAATATTGCTGCTTCAATACCCGCTGTGTTCGTTCCACCGCAAAATCACCAAAAGTGGAGATCACGCTGTTGTATTCGTTCATATCCTGCACACGGATTCCCTGCTGGAGCTGCTCATACACTCCCTCGGGCAGAGCCGTCTCCATTGATCCCACATCCAGCTGAAAGAAAGTCCGAATTACTTTTTCTTTTTTAGGCGGTCCTTCAAACAAAGTAAGCTGTCCATCCATACTCATACCCATGTAGGCGTGCTGTTTGCATAACTCCGACAAATCCTCCACTTTACGCTCCAGCCACACCTCGCCCCTGGAATTTAACCGTCCCTTCCAATCGGGATGCTGCTTCAGCAAACTCTCTAACTGCTGAGAACTTAACGTTCCCAAAGAAAGTGTCTCTGTGCCACACACATAGGTAGTTAACAAATGAGTCTTTCTGCTGATGCCAGAAGCACGGATACTTTGCAATACCTGCACCTGCGAGGAATGCACTTCAGCCGGACTCGTGTGTGAAGGCTCCTCCGTATCAACGTCCGCCATAACGGTAGTAGCAAGGGACTGTGACATCATAGTCTGCATATAACGTGAAAACAGGATACCTAAACCTGCCAGCAAACAAGCCGATCCAAAAATAGTACAGGCCCACACCGTTCTTCTCCACTGCTTCCAGCGTCGTTTAATTTGTTTTTTCCAGCTTAATCGCTTCACAGTAATCCCTTCCGTCCCACTTTTTGTGTTAGTGTGACCTGACGATTACTGATTTATACAAAAAAAGACAAAAAATATAACAAAAAAAGCCGCTTCTTCAAGCGACTTTCCTTTTGAATCGGGATGACACGATTTGAACATGCGACCCCCTGGTCCCAAACCAGGTGCTCTACCAAGCTGAGCTACATCCCGAAATATATGCCGGTAAGAGGACTCGAACCTCCACGGTTTCCCTCACGATTTTGAGTCGCGCGCGTCTGCCAATTCCGCCACACCGGCTTATGAAGTTAAATGGCGCGCCCTGAGAGATTCGAACTCCCGGCCTTTTGATTCGTAGTCAAACGCTCTATCCAGCTGAGCTAAGGGCGCAAATATGGAGCGGACGACGGGAATCGAACCCGCGACCCTCGCCTTGGCAAGGCGATGCTCTACCGCTGAGCCACGTCCGCAATACAATGATATCCATGACATATAAATTCATGAATGGTGAGCCATGAAGGGCTCGAACCTTCGACACCCTGATTAAAAGTCAGGTGCTCTACCAACTGAGCTAATGGCTCCCAACAGGGTAATATAAATTTGTAAAAATGGCGGAACTGACGGGATTCGAACCCGCGATCTCCTGCGTGACAGGCAGGCATGTTAGGCCTCTACACCACAGTTCCAAAAGGATTTCCTTAGGGAAATGAATTGCGGGGACAGGATTTGAACCTGTGACCTTCGGGTTATGAGCCCGACGAGCTACCGAACTGCTCCACCCCGCGATAATATTAGGGAATTCTATATAATGATAAATGGTGGAGGCTGAGGGGCTCGAACCCCCGACCCTCTGCTTGTAAGGCAGATGCTCTCCCAGCTGAGCTAAGCCTCCATATTATGACCCGTAGGGGAATCGAACCCCTGTTACCTCCGTGAAAGGGAGGTGTCTTAACCGCTTGACCAACGGGCCTTAACAATAAATAATATCTGGCGGAGAGAGAGGGATTCGAACCCTCGAGACGCTTTTGGCGCCTACACGATTTCCAATCGTGCTCCTTCGGCCAACTCGGACACCTCTCCATATGGCTCCCCGAACAGGACTCGAACCTGTGACAACTCGATTAACAGTCGAGTGCTCTACCAACTGAGCTATCAGGGAATAACATAATCATTCATTCAAGGTTACACCCTGAAAACTGGATCCGAAACTTCATTGCGTTCTATCTTTAGGATAAGCCCTCGACCGATTAGTATTGGTCAGCTCCATGCATTACTGCACTTCCACCCCCAACCTATCTACCTCGTCGTCTTCAAGGGGTCTTACTATTT